>DAISIS010000110.1:0-13088 GCA_036821925.1 Pirellulaceae bacterium | reverse complement strand
TGTCGGCCTTTTTCACGCGCGCAACCGAACGCTCCGGCTCGGCGCATCACGCACGAGAAACGGCTATCACTTGTCCATCATGACTCAGGCCCCGACAGCTTGTCAATCGTTGGACGGCCCATCCGCCGCGGGAAGCCGTAAGTGCTGTACGGGTCCTGCCGAAGACGACCAGGACGGGGGCTGACCGCCCGCCTCAGGAGTCACCAGGGAGAGTACTCGGCGGCCGACCTCCAGCCCCAACGGAACTCAAATCCACCGGTCACCGCCCAGCTGTGCCGCGTGTCTGCCCCGTGGCCGCCGAAAACGAGGTTGTCCCTCACGTCCAACCGCAACGCCAACTGCTTGCCGCACAGATACTTCACACCCAGCCCCAGAGGCAGGCCGAGGCCCGTATGGTCGAGGGCCACACCGTAGTCCCCCGCACAGTCGTAGCTGCCGATCCCCACCCCGACCGTGGCAAAGGGCCGCCAACGCGAGTCACCCCAGGGGTAGTACATCAGGTTGAGGTCAAACCACGCATTGTGAGACTCCCCGAACTCGGCTCCGGACGGCACGTACTGCACATCCGCAGAACTCAGCCCCAGACGAATCTCACCGCCCCAGTAGTGGTTCAGGTCGTAGCCCAGGAAGCCCCCGCCCAGGAGGCTCGACCGCATGTCCAGCTCGTCCGATACCAGTGTGCTGCCAAAGGACTCACCGAGAAATCCCCCCACGTACATCGGGCGGTTCAGCCAGCTGGTGCCCATCAGGGGTGCTCCCAACCCGATGTGCCGTGCCGAGTAGTGCGGCAGTCTGTGGGCCATCCACCCCAGCACACCTGGGCGTTCCGCGCACGCCTGTTCCGCGCACGGCGCGTCGGCCTCGACCCATTGCGGGTCGAGCCACGTTTCGACGGGCTGTGCCACGACAGCTCCGTCGGCACCCGGTTCCGCCGGGATCTGGCCCAGGCACGCGCGGGCCAGTGCCGCGCCGAACAGGACTGCCCACGGAAGCCGAGTCCAGCGATTCACGGATCGTCCACTCCCGCGCATGACGCTTCGCCGCCCAATACCCCCGGGGGAACAAGACGCGGGATTATGGCGGACGGCCTGCGTGCCGTCAACGTGAATCTGCTGCCGCTCGCCTGCGGCCTGCGGGGCGTGCGGAGCCTGCTGCCTGCTCCGCCTACTCATCCCATCCCGACTGGGAGAGACTGCTGTGAACGATGAGTGACGGGGACGTAGAGTCCGGCACGATCGGTGTCCGGTCGACCTTGGTCCGCTCTATCCGTTCCAGATGGCGTTTGAGCTTGAGCAGGAAATCCGCCAGTTCGTTACCCGCCATATCCCCGAGGTGATTACAGAGCGACTTGCGCGTGTTGAAACTGATGTTTTCCATGTGGAACCTGCCAGATTAGAGCTTGTCCGAATGGTGGTCGGTGGACGTCAGACGCCATCCGGAGCGGTCGACGAGCGTTGCCCCTGTAAGGTTCTCAGCCTAATTCGGCAGCTGCGCGACGCAACATTCTGGCACAGGAAAACCGTTCGCTGGCGCGCCCGGCAGCCACCAAATCGCTGCGACCAGCACAATCGGCGGCAACCGGCTGCGCGCCGTCTACAGTTGATCGATGAATCGCAGGAAGCGGGCTTCCAGCATCTTCAGGTCGGTCCCGAAGACGTCGGTGAACTCCTGGAGTTGCTCCTGCGCGGAGTAGGTTCGCAGCGGCTCTCGGGCGGCGGTGCGGGCCAGATATCGCAGGTACTTGGCCGGTTCCGTTTCGGACAGGAAGAACGTCAGGGCCCAGGCTTCGCAGTAGGCGGCTGCCGGACTGGTGGCAAACAGCCGCTCGGAGTTCTGGACAAACAACGGCAGGCTGCCGCCGGCCCGCGGGCCGCTGGCGAATTGACGAAACGCACTCAACCGACCTTCGTTGATGCGGTCCCGCGCCAGCGGGTGCTCGGGCGCGTTCCAGACCCCCGGCGCTTCGAAGAGCATGGCCAGCCCTTCGCCGACCCAGCGTGGAGGCATCGCCGCGCGATTGTGCAGCTGCGTGTTGAAGGCCATCTGATGCGTCGCTTCGTGGATGATCGTCGACGCGTTCTGCTGCCAATGCTCGTCGGCGGCCTGACCGTGTGTGACATCGTAGAGCAGGACGCGATTGGTGCGTGTGGAATAGAACCCCACAATACCGGGCATCGGCGTGGATCCCTCGACCTGCTGCACATACTGTGCGAACTCGCCCTGCGACCCAAACACGACGCTCACCAGCGGGAACTGCGGCGTGGCCGGACGCATGCCGCGAACGCTGAAATAGTGGAGGAACGACCGGAACAGCGCTTCGAACCGGTCCGCCCAGCGGTCCCGTTCCCCGGCCGGATGGACGACCAGGTAGTTGCCGGTTCCCGAGACGTCGAATCGCCGGCCAAACTCGCGGAGCAGCTGGCCGCGCATTTCGCTCTGCGCGCACGGGCGGAAGTGCGGCGACACCAGGCGATAGTCGCTCACTTGCCCCGGCGCAAACTGCCAGAGGTATCCGTTGCGGGCCAACAGCAGGACCCGGGCGTCCGACCACGCCAGCGGCGTTCCAGTAACCAGCGTGCCGTCAACTTCCAGCTCGACCGTCGGCTGTTCCGCAGCCGTTATCACGCCCGGCCGGCAAAGCAGCGTCAAGGCACACAGGAGGGGCGCCAGCGCCGCCCGGCCGCGTGGCGGACACACGATGTGATGTGGATAATGAGGGATCATACATAAACCTAGGCTACATCCTCAACGCGTGCCGGGCCGCCGGCTCGTCGGATCCCCAACAAGCCGGACAGCCGGACCGCCGATCTGCTAGCCGGCCGGCAGCGACCCTTTTGGCCGCCAGACCCGGCACAGCGTAGAATGAGGCAGTTTTCTCGGGGCGTGCGGCATGGCCGGGGGGCCTCCGGCAGCCCCCCTGTACGCGGGCGAGGAACGCGGGCGAGGAACGAGGAAAGGAGGGCTCAGGCATGTGGACTTCCATGTTCGTGGCCGCCATCCTGATCGCGGCTCAGGAACCGGCGGCGCCGCAGTCGGAGTTGGCGCGCAGAGTCGCAGCTTTGGTGCGTCAGCTGGACGACGACCGGCTGGACGCGCGGCAGGGTGCGGAAAGGTCCCTGCTCGAGCTGGGCCCCGATGCGCTCGACCTGCTCCCCGCGGCCGACGCGCCGGCCTCTCCCGAGGTGCGTCAGCGGCTGGCGCGCGTGCGGGACCAGTTGCAGACTCAGCGCGCGCGCCGCGCGCTGGAGGCGAGCCGTGTCGATCTTGCAGGCGAGATGTCGCTGGCCGAGGCGCTGCGCGCCATCCAGCAACAGACGGGGAACCCGCTGGTGGGCTCTGAGGACTTAGACCAGCGTGTGACCGTCCACTTCGAGCAGACGCCGTTCTGGGACGCGATGAATCAGCTGCTGGATCAGGCTGACGCCCGGATCGATCCCTTCGCCGGAGCGGGGCGGGGACTCAGGATCCTCAAGGGTGCTACAGGTCATGGCCCGCGCGCGACCGGCACGGAGCTGTTCTACATCGAGCCGACCATGGTCACCGCCGTGCGCGATCTGCGCATGCCGGAACTGGCGACGATGCGGCTGCGGTTGTTGATCATGTGGGAGCCGCGGACGGCCCCCATTGTCGTGTCGCAGCGACTGGGGGAGATCGTGGCGGTCGACGATCTGGGACGTCCGGTGGAAGTCAGTGGGCGTCAAGGCACGCTCACGGCCGCCGTCGAGAGCGATCTGCCGGCGATCGAGCTGGAGATCCCCCTGGCGCTGCCGGACCGCAGCGCGCGCCGCCTGGCGTCGCTGCGTGGGACGCTCGAAGCCCTGTTGCCGGGCCGGGTGGAGCAGTTCACTTTCACCGACCTGGAGACGGCCGAGAACGTGCGGCAACGTCATGCAGGCGTCACGGTCACGCTCGAACATACGCGACAGAACGACGAGACGCGGGAGATCCAGGTGCGGGTGGCGTTCGCGGACGCCGCCAACGCGTTGGAATCGCATCGCGGCTGGATCTACAGGAACCCGGCCTATCTGGTCGACGGGGACGGGAACCGGCTGGCCTGTGGTGGTCAGCGTGTGGTGAGCCAGGAGACGGATGCGGTGGGGGTGGCCTACAACTTTGCCTTGCCCCTTCCTCTGGCCGACTATCGGTTCGTCTACGAGACCCCTTCACTCATCATCCGCCACAAGGTGGCGTACGAACTGAAGGACGTGGAGCTGCCATGAATAGTACAAGGCGCGAGGGGCGCGCGCTGGCGGGGATCGTGCGGACGGCCTGGTCCGTGCTGTGCGTGGCGGCGTGGGGCGCAGTGTCGGAGGCCGAGGAAACGCGGGCGCAGGCGGCCGCAGATGCCGCGCCCGCCTGTGTCGCGGCGACGGTGGATGGCGTGGACATTTATGCCGCGGAGGTGGACCGGCATGTGCAGCGCGTGCTGGGCGACCGCGACGTGGACGCAGCGACCCGCCATCGCGCGCAGGCCGCGGCCCTGGAGCAGCTCGTCCGGCAGCAGCTGGTGCTGGCCGCCCTGCAACAACGTGGCGCGGCATGCAGCCGGCAGGAGCTGGAGGTGGCCGTCGCCCGGTTCACGGACCAGCTGCGCCGCCAGGACCAGACGCTGGACACCTACTGCCGCGCCCGCGGGATTCCCGTCGCGGCGTGGGAGCGGTCGATGCGCTGGGAGCTGAGCTGGCGTGCCTACCTGGAGAAGGCGCTGACCGACGAGAACTTGCGGCAGCATTTCGACGACCATCGGGCCGATTTCGACGGGACGAAGATGCGCGTGGCGCAGATCCTGCTGGCCTGCTCAGACGACACAGCGCAGCGTGCCGCGGCGATGGCGCAGGCACAGGCGATCCGGGACGACATCCTGGCGGGCCGGACGTCCTTTGCGGCGGCCGCGCGGCAGTACTCCCAGTCGCCCAGCGCCCGTGCGGGCGGCGAGCTGGCGTGGATCGCGCGTCACGAGCCGATGCCCGAGTTCTTTGCGCGGGCGGCCTTTCAGCTCCAGGCGGGGGAGATCAGCTCGCCGGTCCTCAGTCCGCTCGGGGTGCACCTGATTCAATGCCTGGAGATCGAGCCGGGGCAGAAGAGCTGGCCGGACGTGCGCGGCGCGCTGGCGGCATCGTTGACCGAGCACCTCTTCGAATCGCATGTGGCGCAGGCCCAGACGCAGTGCAATGTGACGTATACGGGCGCCGTCGCCCATTACCAGCCTGGAACCCGCATCGTGGTCGGGCCGCGGCACGACGTGCATCCAGCCCAGCAGTGAACAGGGAAGTTGTGAGACGACCACGCCAATCCGGTGCGCATGCTGCGCTGCCCGCGCTGCCGGACAACCTCTGGCGGCAGCAGCTGCGGCGGCGTCTGCTGCGCTGGTTCGCCAGGCACGCGCGCGAGCTGCCCTGGCGTCCCTCGCCCGGCCTGTACGCGACGTGGGTCAGCGAGATCATGCTGCAGCAGACGCAGGTGGCGACCGTCGTTCCGTACTACAGGCGGTTTCTCGCGCGATTCCCCGACGTGCGGGCCTTGGCCGCGGCGGACGAGCAGGAGGTGCTGCGACACTGGGAGGGGCTGGGGTACTACCGGCGTGCGCGGCACTTGCACGCGGCCGCGCGGCAGGTGGTCGCGCAGCATCAGGGGTGCCTCCCCACGTCGCTCGAGCAGTGGCAGACGCTGCCGGGCATCGGGCGCTACACGGCCGGTGCGATTCTGTCGATTGCGTTGGACCAGCGGCACCCCATCCTGGAAGCCAACACCGTCCGCCTTCTGAGCCGCCTCGTGGCGCTGACCGCCGATCCAGGCACCGGCAGCAGCCAGGAGTTCCTGTGGGGCTTCGCCGCAGCGCTGTTGCCGTGGCGGCGGTGCGGTGACTTCAACCAGGCGCTCATGGAATTGGGGAGCACGCTCTGTACGCCGCGTGCGCCCGGGTGTTCCCGCTGCCCGCTCGCCACCTTGTGTCCCACGTGCACGCGCGGTCTGCAGGATCAGATTCCGCGTCGCAAGCCCCGTGCGGCTTCCGTGGCAGTGCACGAAGCGGCGGTGATCGTGCAGCGTGCCGACGGCCGCGTGCTGCTGCGGCGCTGCCAGGCCGGCGAGCGGTGGGAAGGCTTGTGGGACTTCCCGCGGGTGGAACTCTCGGCTGCGGCGGATCGCGTGACCGCGGCGGAACTGTGCGGGAAGGTGGCGGCTCTGACCGGCATCGTCATCGACGCCCCGCAGCCGCTGGCCACGTTCCGCCACGGGGTGACACATCACCGCATCACGCTCACCTGCTACCAGGCTGCCGGCCGGGGACGCGGGACCCGGCGCAGTGCGGTGCGGTGGGTCGCGCTGGACGACTTGGCCGCCTACCCACTCCCCGTGACCGGGCGGCGGATCAGCCGGCTGCTGCAGGAGGACCGTGCGGAGCGGGCGTGACGGCCGGCCGCCCCGCCGGGAGCCGCACCCGGCTCAGGCGTCTGCGCCATAGAACCCGGCCACCGTCAGGCCGGTGCGCTGCCGCACGAACGCGACGATCCGATCCACTTCCTCAGGCGTCAACGGCGTGACATACCGTTCGGCGGGCGGGCGGGCGACCGTGTAGATCTGGACCAGCTTGAGCTGGCCACCGGCCGCCGTGATCTCCTGCAGCCGGTCACAGAGTGCCTCCCACTCCGACACCGGCGGAGGTTGTCCCTCGAGGCGCATCAGCAGCGTCTGGATCACCAGCGGGCGGAGGCGGGCCGCCTGCGTGATGTTCTCCAGGATCTGCTCGAAGCGGAACGGGCTGCGGTTGACGCGCTGGTAGTAAGCGGCCGTGCCGGCATCCAGCTTGGCCCAGATCTCGCCATGGTTTGCATCGAGCGTGCGGAGCGCCCGCTGGACATGCGCGCGGTGGAACATGCTGGCGTTGGTGATCAACACCAGCGGCAGCGTGTCGAGCTGCAGCTGCCGTTTCAGGTCGGCGCAGGCAGCGACGACTTCGTCGAAATTCCGGTGCGTCGTGGGTTCTCCGTCACCCGAGAACGCGATGTCAGTCAGTCGCCGGAGTGCCGGCGGCGTGTCGTGGAACTTGCCCTGCGCGAACAGCTGCCCGGAAACGGCCAGTGCGAGCGTGCCACGCAGCTCCTGCAGCAGCTGCGGCGTGTCGACGAATCGCGTTTCGCTCTGCGACACGCGGTTCACCTGGCAGTAGACGCAGTCGAAATTGCAGACCTTGTCGGGGTTCAGGTTGACGCCGATCGAGATGCCGCCGGACCGCCGACTTAAGACCGGGTACACAAAGCGGTTTTCGCCGAACCCGCGTTCGTGTTGCGTATAGAGCGACGAAGGGGGGTCAGGAGTCATGTGTCTGCTGCTGACCCCCTGGGCACGGCACGACCTTGAGCTGGGTGAATTCATCGAGCGTCACGGTGGTCAATTCTCCATCGTCGCGCCGCAGCACCAGGATGTCGCGGTACACGCGGTCATCGCCGCTGCGGCGGAAGTGCAGGCTGTGACGCTCGCGCGCCGTATGCACCACGGTGCCGGCCGCCTGCGTGGTCCAGCGGCGGAAACCGACCTTCACGGCCTTCGCGATCTCCACACGATCGCCCGGTGCCAGGGAGGGAGACACGTGCAGCGGATCATGCGCAGCCATGGCAGGCACCTGTGGTCCGGCGCTAGGAGACGTCCTTGGCATCGATCCAGGACATCAGCCCCCGGAGTCGCTTGCCGACCTCTTCCAGCAGTTGTTTGCGTTGCAGGCGGCGCTGCGCCTTGAAGCCGGGCGCGCCAGCCTTGTTCTCCAGAATCCACTCCCGGGCAAACTGGCCAGTCTGGATTTCCTGCAGAATCCGTTTCATTTCCTCGCGGGTCTGCGGGGTGATGATTCGCGGCCCGCGCGTGTAGTCGCCGTACTCGGCCGTGTTGGACACGCTGTACCGCATGTAGTTCAGTCCGCCCTGGTAGAACAGATCGACGATCAGTTTGAGTTCATGGAGGCACTCGAAATATGCCATCTCCGGCTGGTAGCCGGCTTCCACCAGCGTCTCGAAGCCGGCCCGCACCAGCTCGCTCACACCGCCGCACAGCACAACCTGCTCGCCAAACAGATCGGTTTCGGTCTCTTCCGCAAAGGAGGTCTGAATCACGCCGCCGCGCGTCCCACCAATCCCTTTGGCGTAGGCCAGTCCCAGCTGCAGCGTCTGCTCGCTGGCCCCCTCGCTGACAGCCACCAGGCAGGGCACGCCCCCCCCTTTGACAAACTCACTGCGGACCAGATGCCCGGGGCCCTTGGGCGCGACCAGCAGCGCGTCGACCCCCTTGGGTGGCTCGATCTGTCCGAAGTGGATATTGAAGCCGTGCGAGCACATCAGGACGTTGCCCGGCTTGAGATGCGGGGCAATGTGCTGCCGGTACACGTCCGCCTGGATCTCGTCGGGGAGCAGGATATTGACCAGATCGGCCTTCTTGGTCGCCTCATCGGCCGGCAGCGGCTGGAAACCGTGCTCCACCGCCAGCTCGTGGTTGGGGGTGCCAGGCAGTTCCGACACGATGACCTTGCAGCCGCTCTCGCGCAGGTTCTGCGCTTGCGCGTGCCCCTGCGATCCGTACCCGAGAATCGCAATCGTCTTGGCTTTCAGCAGCGACAGGTCGGCGTCATTGTCATAGTAGATCTTGGCAGGCATGATTCTTCTTCTACTTGTAGAGGTTGACAGGAAGGATAGGAGTCAGTAGTTCGGCATCGGCCCCGCGGCGGTCCCTGGTCGCAACCAGCGGCGTGGCGGCGCCGACACGGCGGCAGCGGTGCCGGTCACGGTTCATCGTCTGCCGCCCCACTGCGGACCATGGCGATCCGTCCGCTGCGCACGAGTTCCGTGATTCCGTAGGCGCGCATGCGTTCGATGAACGCCTCGATCTTGTTTTCGCGCCCCGCTATTTCGATCATCAGCTCCTCAGCACCCACATCGACGATCTTGCCGCGGAAGATCTCGACCAACTCACGAATCTCGCTCCGCTGGCCCCCCGGCGGGGCCTTCACCTTGAGCAGCATCAAGTCGCGTTCGACGTAGTTCCGGGCACTGACGTCTGCCACCCGCACCACGGTCACGATCTTCTCCAACTGCTTGCGGACCTGCTCGAGGACGCGATCGTCCCCCACGACCACAAACGTCATGCGCGACAGGTTGGGATCCTCCGTCTCGCCGACGGCCAGGGAGTCAATGTTGTACCCGCGGGAGGCCAGCATCCCCGAAATATGGGAGAGCACGCCGGGTACGTTCTGGACGACAGCGGACAACACATGTCGCATGATGAGGGCAAGCTCCAACCAGTTCCAACAGGGAAATACTCGAATCCCCTCTCGGCCCGTCACGCCCCGGGGCACCTTGTCGCCCAGACGCAGTGAGAAGCTCCAGATGGCGGGTGGCTGGGGGCAGTCACGGTGAGCCCGCGGGGATCCGCACCCGCCACGCAGGGCACGACGTCCGCGCAAGCACCGAACTGACAAAGTGTACATGCCGGTGAGCGTCAGGGTCAACCGGTGCCGTCCGGTTGATCTCCGATTCATACGTGGTACCTTGCGCTGCAAGGGATGGCTGCTGCGTGTTTCTCTGTCAGATGCCACGTTTCCCAGTATCCCAGCAACGTACGCTGTCCGTGGCGGGCGTGCCGACGTGACAGTAGCCGCAAATGCTCAAGTGAAAGGCCCAATCCATGTCCACAGAACTGCACATCACGCGGCGGCAGCTGCTGCTGCACGCTGGAGCCGCGGGCGCATCGGGGGCGATCGTCGCGACTCTGCTCCGGCACCCAGCGCACGCGGCCACCGCTCTGGCTGACACTGTTCTGGCTGACACCGGTGCGGCGGATCCCAGGATCCAGGGACCATTTCTGATTCTGTCCACCCCGTTCACGGCCTCGGGCGCGGTGGACTTCGACGCCCTGGCCAAGCAGGCATGCTACGTCGACTGGTGCGGTTGCCCGGGTATGATCTGGCCGCAGTCGGGCGACAGCGTCGACCTCCTCACGACTGAGGAAAAACTCCGGGGCATGGAGGTCCTTTCCCAAACGGCGCGCAAACTCAAGACCACGGCGTTGTGCCTGGGTGTGCAGGGCAAGGACACCGCCGAGATGCTCATGTTTGCCGCACAGGCCGAGAGCCTGGCACCTCCGGCGATCATTTCGCGTCCCCCCGACGCGGGCAAGACGGAAGACGATTTGCGGCAGTACTGGCATGCTCTGGCTGCGGTCACGAAGCGGCCCGTCTTCATCCAGACGACGGGGGGAGTGGCCTACAAGGGGCCCATCCCTTCCGTGGAGTTGCTCATCGAACTGGCCAGAGACTTCCCCAACTTCGGCTACGTGAAGGAGGAAGCAGGCGATATCATCGCGCGCACGCGTGCCCTGCTGGCAGCCAAACCGCCGATCCGGCGCGTGTTCAGCGCCCGCGGCGGCTACGGCTGGCTCTACGAATTGCGACTCGGCTCGGAAGGGTTAATTACTGAGCGCGCCATCTATGCCGACGTTCTTACCCGCATCTGGGAATTGCACAGGAGTGGTTCCGATCCCGCCGCAGCGCGGGATGCGTACAGCAAATTCCTCCTCATGATCAACCTCAGCAGGACTCTGCCCGGCGACTTGCGCGGCTACCAGTTGTACCTGTGGAAGAAACGTGGCGTGTTCCAAACGATGGTCTCGCGTCACTACGGACCCGGCGGGACCATTCCCGCATCTCCCATGCACTCAGAGCTGCAGCTGAGCAACGAGGAGATCGCCGAGATCGAGTATCGGTTCGAGGCACTGGCGCCGTACCAGAAACCCGGATCGCCCAGTTTTGCGGCAGCCGCCCAGCAATAGGAATCTCGCAATTGGCTGCGCGGATGCTCGCGGGCCGGCCGGTAGGCGCCGGCCCGACGGCCATCCCACCCGTTCCGTCCGCCGAACAGCTCTGTCCGCCGACGCAAACGCATGCTGCGGCTACGGCGCAATCGTCTGCTCGCGAGCGACGGTCCAGGTGCGGCCGCGCCAGACGAGTGTGGCGGGTCCGAAGCCGTGGAAGACGCGCACCTGCCCGCTGCTGGCCAACGGCTGGCTATCGAGCGATTGCAGGGTGAACAGCGCTCCGTCGGGATAGTCCTGGCCGCCCCAGTGGCGGGCGTAGAAGGCGGCGAAGCGCGGCGCCTCGACCACAACGCCCCAAGGGGGCAGCACCGCGGCGCCGCCCAGCTTGGTCTCGATCATGGCGTCAGCCACACCGAAGTTGACCACCACCGTCACCGCCTCGCCGGCCGAGCCATAGACCGCGCGGCGCACAGCGCGATCGGGCGTGAGGAATTCCAACTGGGTCAGTCGCTGATGCGCCGTAGCGGCGTGGAGCGGGGCCAGCAATTCGTGCGTGTTCTTGATGAACACGTCGGTCGGGTGCAGACCTGCGGCCCAGCCATCGCCGCGTGCGAAGGCGTCGCGCGCCGGTTCGGTGCGCCCGGCCGCGACAGGCTCGAAGCGGATCTCCAGGGCGAGCACCAGACGGCCCACGCAGACGCGGTGCTGACGGTCGCTGCCGGCCAGCGGAACACGCCCGCCGGCATCGCTCGGCGAGAACAGCCCCACGTAGACGTCAGTCGTCTTCTCGCGCACCGACGACGGCACCGTGACCGTGTGCGGGCCCACCGTGATAGTCTGCCCTGTGCGCCACTGCGCGGTGGGCGGCACGGCGGCATGGTCGTCCTGGAAGAGAATCTTGTCATCGGTGCCGAAATGCACAAAGACGCGCCAGTCGCCCACCACGTCGGCCTCCACCTCCCAAGCGTAGTGGATCTGGAAGGTCCGCGGGCCCGTGGCCTTCACAGCGACGACGCGCGGTCGCGCCATCACCTTGGCCTGAGGTGCGGCGGGCTGCTGCGTCCAGTAGAGATGATCGGGCACGGAATGATAGTAGAGCGGGCGGGCACAGAGGGCGTGGTGAGCGACGCATTCGGCGGCCTGGTCGGCCGCATAGCCGTACTTGCCATAGGCGATCTGGCAGTCGTGGTACACCATTTCCCAGAAGGGGATGACCGTCGCGCCCAGGCTCGCCAGGTCCAGACTGTGATAGTAGCCGCCGCTCACGGCTACCAGGCCTTCGAAAAAGTCGCTGTGGGGCAGCGCCCACTCGCGGCCACATTCGCTGCCGAAGAGGCCGAAGGTGTCGCGGGCGTAGTCGCTCAGCTTCTGCTTCCAGGCGATATCGCTGTTGCGGTCAAGCGGGTGGGCGGAGTCCTGGCACTCGCGCGGCCCGACGGCGTACGTGGTGTCGATGAAGTAACTCCAGGGCTGAAAGAGCTGGCAGATCTGGGGCAGATTCTCGGGACGCTGGGCCAGTTCCAGTTGTTTGGGCGCACACACCATCCACGCGCGGCCGCCGAGCCAGCGTCCACCCTGCAAGGGCTGGCCGCTGGCGTCCTTCTCGATGTAGCTCAGGTCAAAGCTCTTGGCGTCGGCGTACATGTCCTGCACGTTGTCGTGAAGGCAGCCCACGTAGCCCAGATCCTGAATGCGGCGGACGGCGTCGGCCAGCCCCTCGTTGCCGCCGCACTCGGAGTTGGCGGGCAGATTGTCGGGATGGCGGCAGTCATAACCGCCTTCGGTCCAGCCGCCCATCATGAACAGGGCGTGATCGAGGCCGACGTCCTTCTTCAAGTGTTCGGCGATCCGAGCGGCCTCGTCGAAAGTCCAACGGATGTTGACGGATTCCTCCGTCTTGCTGTCCTCGCTCATGCGGCGGGCGAGGCAAGTCCAGAGTTTGACGTTGGACGCGCCGATCAGCTTGGCCAGGTGCGGATTCCGCGCGATCTTCTGCTGGAGCGTAACGGCGAGTCCCTTCAGTTCGGCGATCTCGCGGTAGCCGGTCGCGATGGTGTTCCAATCGCCCGTGCCCAGCGGCGTGAGGCGAACGGCGCGGGCTGTGCGCTGCAGGCGGAGAGTCGTACTGAGCCGCTGCCGCACCGGGCCGTTCTCCGTCCGCACGCTTTTCACGGCAGGGGGGGTGTAGGCGTCGTCCCAATCGGCGATCAGGGCCGAGCCGCTCTTGACGAGGCCCAGCATGTTCATGTGGCAGCCTTCGTAGTCGCTCGTGCCGAAGGTGCGTGTGAACG
>DAISIS010000109.1:0-13156 GCA_036821925.1 Pirellulaceae bacterium | reverse complement strand
CGGGAGTCCGCTGACTGGCGGCTGGAAGACGCCGCCGATGACGAGCTGACGGACGGGGAGTGGCACACCAAAGACCAGACTGGCTGAGCGCGCGCCGCCGCCGAGCGGCTGCCCCGACGCGATCGCGGATCCCTTGCTCATCCCCGATCCCGATCCCCGATCCGATCCCCCATCTGCAGCGCATTCGCCTTGCTCCATTTCCGGCCTGCCGGTATGATCCGGCCCCGTGATGCTCCAGCACCCTGCCGCACGATGATGGCCGTGGGCCGTTTCCGCGTCAGGCGGCGGGAGATGCGAACAGGCGGTCAAGTCTCATGTTGTCCGGTCGAAATGGTCACTATCCGTACCACCTGGCCAAGCTAGTTACCGAGCGACTGCACGCCAGTCACCCGCGGAGCGCGCCGTCGGACAAGGTCCTGCTGAAACTCTTTGAGACCCTGTATTTCGCCAGTCTCAAGACCGACGAAGGGCGCCTCTGCCGCTGCACGGTCAACTACGTCGACCCGCAGGATCCCATGCGTGACGAATCGCATCACGTCCGGGAAGGTGGCTGGGTGATTGTGCCTTTCGAGCAGCCGCTGGTGCTGGATGTGCGGACGGTCACCAAACTGGCCGAGGCGACCGATCCGACCTCCTCGTCGCTGGCCGTGTTTGCCGACGGTGATGACCTGGTGATCTGGGGGATGGTGGACCAGGAGTTGCGGCATGCGGACTACGTCGCGCTCGACTCGATCTCCACGCCGCGCCGGCCCGGGCTGTTCCAGACCACGATCGTCGGCGTGGGCAACCTCTGTGTCTACAAAGACTTCACGCTGCTGGGCAGTCTGGAGCAGAACAACCTGGTCCGCGAGTTCCACGATGTGATGTGGTCGGGCCCCGTACACGACGTGTTGAAGTTGAACATGCAGGCGACGTTGGCCGAGGAGGCGTCGATTCCTGTGGAGCGGCTGCCCGGGGCCGATCTGGCGCTGGTCGAGGACGAGCTGCTGGTGCGCTGGCAGAACGCGATCTGCCGGATCCTGGGCTGTATTCAGCAGTATCGACACGGCGGCGGCCTGCTGATCGCTCCGAGCTACCTGTCAAGCGATCTGAACGTGAAGTACAACCTCACGTACGACCGCCTGCCGAAGGCGGTCGTCGGGCTCACCAAGTACCAGCTGATCAAACGGGACACGGCGGAGATTGTGGCCCAGCACTGCCGCATGGCCAGTGATGTGCTGCCGGTCGAAACGCATGTCGATGCGATGGCCTGCGAGGACCGGCTGGACGAACACAAGTCGGAAACGCTCGGCTGCGTTCGTTTCATCGCCGCGCTGTCGCGCGTGGACGGGTTCGTCCTGCTCGACAAGAGTCTGGTGGTGCACGGTTTCGGCGTGGAACTGCGGACCGACTCCGACCTGACGGACATCTTCATTGCCGGGGACACGCACGCCACGCCCCGCCTGCTGCGCAAGGCGTCGCTGAGCCAGTTCGGCACGCGGCATCGCGCCATGATGCGCTACTGCAATGCGCACGAGGCAGCGCTTGGGCTCATTATCTCCCAGGACGGCGACGTGCGCGCCACGATGAAGGTCGGCGGCCGCCTGGTGCTGTGGGAGAACATCAACGTGCAGCTGGCGTTCAAGGAAGAGAACCGCGGCGCCCCGATCCACAACCTCATGCCGATGCTCGGCATCTTCCAGCAGTGGGCTGACTCCGTCGCCAGCTGGCGCTCCGTATAACCGCTCCGTCCCGGCCGCCGGCCGGGCAGCGCGCGGGCGGGCGCTGCACGGCGACAGCGATGCTGCCATAATGGTACGCGGATGAAACCGGCGATCCGGGGACATGTCCGTGTCACCCCATCTCACCCAGTGGCCTGGGATCTAGGAGCGACTTGACAAGTTGTCGACTAGCAGCATGGCTGGAGTATCTGCGATGCACACATCACTCGCCGCCCGCGCCTGGATAGCTGGCTTTGTCGCACTGAGCGGCTGGTTGTTCGTGTCCCTGCCCGCGGCGGTGGCCGAGGATGCGCCGTTCGACCTGCCGGGCAGGCTGCAGGCCTACTTTGAGGAGATGGCCACGGCGAAGCCGTTTGTTGTCCGCGCGGGCGACGATTGGGAATCGCACCGGCGCGCCCTGCGCGAGTTCCTGCTGGACTGTGCCGGGCTGCGGCCATTGCCCGCGCGCGTGCCGCTGGACGTCCGGATGTCGGAACCACTCGACCATCCCTGGTGCACGGTGCGCCGCGTGTCGTACCAGCTCTGGCCCGGCGTCTACGCGACCGGCCTGCTCTTCATGCCCAAGCAGCTGCCGGCCCAACCGACGCCGGCGATGCTGTGCCCGCACGGGCATTGGGGGGGCGGCAATGCGCATCCGGCCGTCCAGACTCGGTGCCTGAATCTGGCGCGGCTGGGCTACGTCACGTTCTCATCGACTCAGCACCACTTCGAGGACCTGTATGTGGGCGTGTCGCACCAGACGCTGATGATCTGGAACAACATGCGAGCGCTCGACTACCTGGAATCGTTGCCCGAAGTGGACCGGCAGCGGATGGGTGTGGCAGGAGCGTCGGGCGGCGGGCTGCAGACGCAGATGCTCGTCGCCCTCGACTCGCGCGTCAAAGCCGCGACCATTGTGGGGCTGACCTGCGACTTCCGAGCCATCATGTTCCCGGACTCGAGCCATTGTGCGTGCAATCATTTTCCCGCGGTGATGCAGCGGACCGACCATCCGGAGATCAGCGCGCTGGGGCTCCCCTGCCCCGTGCAGTACCTGACGATGAACGACTGGACCCGCCAGTTTGAAGCCGACAATTTCCCGACCATCCGCCAGCTGTATGCCGCTCACGGCGTTCCCGACCGCGTGGCCTGCCGTTACTACGATACGGACCACGATTACGACCGCCCGAAACGAGAGGCCACCTACTGGTGGATGGACCGCTGGCTGCGGGGCAGCACGGCGGCGGAGCCATCACCCGAACCGGAGACGGTGACACTGCCGGAGGAGGCGGTGGCGAATCTGGCGGTGGAGCAGCCGGCAGACAAGGGTTTTAGCGAGGTCGCACGACTCTATCGCGCCGCCCGGAGCGTCACCAGCCCGGCAGGTGCGTCGCCCGGCGACGGGCAGCACTATCGGCAACAGATGACGGACATACTGCGCGAGCTGCTGGGCATGCAGGTGGCGTTGCCGCGCCGTGGCGATCGGCTGGCAGGTGACACGCAGACTCAGGACGGCGTGATCGTCCGGCAGGTGGCGTTTCCGAGTGAAGGGTCCGTTATGGTGCCGACATGGGTGCTGTGCCCCGCGCACGCGGCGTCCGGGCCACTGCCGCTGGAGATTGTGCTGGACGGGCGCGGGAAGGAAGTGCTGGTGCGGCAGACCGGCGACGATTCACCACATGCGCAGGCGCGCCGCGGGAAGCTGGTGGTGCTGCCTGACGTGCGGACGTTTGGCCAGTTGTTTTCCACGGGGACAGAGGACGCCGCAGCGCAGACGCGGGCATGGGAGCGCAACGGCATCGTCTGGGGACGCCCTGTGGCGGGCATGGCCGTCACCGATCTGCAGGCTGTGATCGATGGCGTGGCCAGCTATACCTGCGACGGCGTCGGCGCGACGGCCGATACGCAGCATGTGCGGATCGTCGCGCGTGGTTCGGGGGATCTGGCCGCAGCCAGCCTGTTCGCCATGATTCTCGATCCGCGCGTGGCGGAAGCGGATCTCGACTTCGCCCACGCCTGCTACGAGCAACGCACGCTCAGGCTTGTGCCCCGGGTGCTGCTCTACGGCGACATTCCGCGATGGGCCGGACTGGTGGGGGATCGCCAACTCCAGCTGCACAACGTCCCGCCGGAAGCGGTGTCGCCGCCGGCCGGCGATCGTCCCCCTGACGGCTGATGAACCGGCGAGTGGGTGCAGGCCTGCGGCCGCTGCCGCGGTGTCGCACCCCCGGTCGTGCTTCGCTGCGGCCCGGACGTCACGGCGCAATGGCCGCGGTGATGGCCAGCAACGCGACACATCCGCGCGGGTTCTCCACCGGCAGGATATCGATCGACTGGATCTCGACGTCCGGGCGCGGATTGTTCCACTGCCGGCTGTAGACCGCTGCCTGCAGCGGCGAATCGACATAGGGGTGCGTCCAGGCCAGCTGCGCGCCGGGCAGGGCGCTGGGATGTTCCAGCTTGTAGTCGTCGACATCGACTTCGCTGAGGATCGGCACAGCGGCCTCCTGGCCGTCCGCGTAGTGGATGACGTACTGCACGAGTTCGAACTGCTGGTTCTCCCGCGCCTCCTCCTCGTTGCGCCGCTGATCGATGCGTGCGGTGTGCAGGAAGAAGAGTGCGTCGGCCTTCTGCCGGACCGGGATCCCGCGCACTTCCCGGGGCAGCTGGTGCGGCAGGTCCGGACCGGCCAGCATGATACAGGTGGGCACCGGCGAGGTGGGGAAGTCGTAGATGTCGAACAGCACGCCGGCCAGCTCTTGCCTGCCGCCCGGCAGGGCCTGGAGCGTGAAGCGGGCGTCGCCGAACCAGCCACGTTCCGTGCGATAGGCCGTGGCGTGCTGTGAGATGTCGATGGGCGTGCAGTGCAGCGGCGCGCCGGCGATCACGGTCCGGCCTCCGCCGAACGGAGCGCCCAGGTTGCGGAGTATGGCGGCGAGCAGATTGCGTTTTTTCAGCGCATTGGCCGGTGCATCTTCCTTCCCCGGGAAGTCGATATTCGCGAGGACGATGCCCCCCTGCCCGCGCGGGTACTCCACCAACCCGCCGCTGTTGAGCATCGGTTTGACCCGTTCGGTGAAGTCGGCCGGCCGCTGCGCAAAGAGCTCGATGTTGTCGCAGCCAATGAGCTGAGTGCCATCCTGCCGCTTCTCCGGAATATCATCGAACTGCACATGACGGATCGCAATCTCCCGGGCGACGCGCGGCGGCTCGAGCGCGAATCGCTCGGGCGTTCCGTCCGGTGGCACGGAGAAGGTGACCGCGTTCGCTTCGTCACCATCGAAGACCAGCGCGACCTGGCGGGTCGGATTGTAGAAGTCGTTGCCATCCCACGTCCAGGCGACGAGCGTCTGTGGCTTGGGAAGCGTGAGCCGGTACGTGTCCTGTGCGGCTGGGTGATTCTGGATGTACTTCCAGCCGTCAGCGCTCACCATGCCATTGACGAAATTGTACCAGGCATCGCTGTCCCACGTGCCGAACGGAGCCACCTCATCCAGGTCCACGACGTAGCTGAACGTATCGGATGCCACGTAGTTCCCCGACTGCCACGAGAAAATCCGCTCGGAGGAATACAGCGCCACGTCGCTCAGCGACACGCCGGCGAGCAGCCGGTGGCGGGGCACTGCGAAGGTCACACGCTCGCGGCGGAACGGGCGCAGCATGTGTTCGCAGCCCACGACGCGGCTGTAATCGGCCAGCCCGTCGGGACCGAGTCCGTGCAGCACGAGCCAGCCACCGGCGGCGAAATACGCGTCCAGCGCGTCGCGCTGTGTGGCCAGCACCTGCAAGTTGGCCGGTGTGGCGGAGATCACCGCAATCTGGCTGTCCGCCAATGCCGCCAGCGGATCGGCCGCCGCCGCGTACTGGAGTTTGAGCGACTCGAGCACGGCGGCCAGACTCGGTTCCACCGCCGCACTGGTGGCGCGCAACTCCAGATCGTATGCCGCGCAGTAATCCAGCAGGTTCAGCAGGATCGCCTGCGCCGCCGCGTTCTCAGCCAGCTTCTCGCCGACCAGCAGCTGGCAGAGGGCGACGAGCCCCTGATTCACCGGTATCGTGACCAGCGCCGAGTTGGCCAGCGATTCGTTGCACTGCACGATCGATCGCGCACCGCGCTGAGGCTTGACGTACGCGTTCTTGTAGACGACTTCACCAGGCTCCCACGTGAAGAAGTCCTTGTCCTGCAGCCCGCGCACCACGGCGTGCGCCGCGTCCTCCAGAAACGCTGTGCGTCCGACGTTCGACTCGCAGGTCATCTCCGCGGGCTGCAGACCCTGGTACCGCAGCGGGTGCTCCTGCTCCAGCAGCATGACCCGGCCTCCCTCCGCCGCGTAGGCGGCGAAGAGCGTCGACGCAGTGTCCGCCGGCGCAAGGGCGTCGCGGCCAATCAACCAGACCTTGCCCGCAGCGGCAGGCGCTGCCAGACGATCGAGCCGCGTGAAGCGGATGCGGCGCTCCTGCAGGAAGTCCGCTACTGAACCGTGCGGGTCATAAACGAACAAGTCTCCCTGCGCGATCTGCGCCACCGCCGGCGGCGTGCGGCAGTCGGCGCCGGTGGGGAGCACTGAGACCTGCTTGACGTCGCGAAACAGCTCGCGGCCTCCGGCCGACAGCGTGAGGACCCACTCACCCTCGAGACGCTCTGCGGTCCGTGGCAGCGGCAGTTCGACGTCGAACTTCACGCTGCCTCCGGCCGGCACCGCGTGCACCGAGGAACGGGTGTCGATCTCCCGGCCGCCGAGCACGAGCGACCACTGGAAGGTCAACGGATCGGGGAAACGCGAGTTGTTGAAGATGCCCACCGTGCGCGTGGCAGTCCGACCGGATGCAAAGGTGTAATCCCATTGCCGTACCAGGACCGCGCGCGGCGCCCAACCGTTGTACTGCGACCCGTCCGCGTCGGACGGCTGCTGGCAGAAATCGCAGGCCGTGATGCCGAACCAGCGGTATCCCTGGGAAATCACCTGCATGGCCTTGCCCACGGCCGGGCGGTTGCCTTGCTTGCCCAGAAACACCTGCTCGCCACCGAAATAGGCGTAGGCCGGATTGATGCCGGCCGCAAACAGCTCCTCGCCAATGAACTTCGGCCGCCGCTGATCCCACGTCCACGGCGGCTGGTCCGCGTTGGCTTCATACGCCAGCTGCGGGTAGTTCCAGAACGGCTTGGTCGTGTAATGGTCTCCGTGCACCGGAAGCGACTGGGAGCGAGTCGCGCCGCCGCCGTCCACCATGATCGGCCGGGTGGGATCCACCTGCTGGATCGCCTGCCAGGCATCGGCCAGCACCGGCTCCCATGCGTCAAGTTGTCCGAGATTGCGGGCGTTGATGAAGTTCAACTCGTTCTCGACCGACCAGATCATGATGCTGGGATGATTCCGTTCCCCTTTGATCCACGCCTGCAGATGGTCGATCCAGTTCCTGCCCAGCTCCGGCAGCACCGCCGGCATGTAGCCGGCTGCCTCGCCGTCCAGGTAGCCGGTGCGGCGAATCAGCGCCCCGCCCCGGTCCATGCAGGTGAGCACGGCTGCCGGTTCCTGGCCGAGCCATCGGTAGCGACCGCCGTGCTGTGGCCACATCCGGCCGAACCCGTAGTTGAACCGGGGATCCTTCAACGACGCCAGGTACTCCTCCGGCGTCTCCCCCGGAACGCCGTGCTCGGTGAAGCCCTGCCAGGTGATCCCGTTGAGCTGCAGGTGCGTGCCGTCGCACGTCCACTGGCGAAATCCGAACAGCGTTTCCTGGACATCCACCGCCTGACCACCGAGTTGCACGGTGGTGCGCAGGCGATAGCAGGCCGGATCATCGGGCCACCACAGACGCGGGTGCGGCCAGTCCAGGTCGGTCGTGAGCACGGCCGACCGGCTGTGCAGGTCGATCCCCTTACGTGCCCATGTCTGCTCCACGGTCCCCGTCTTGTCATCCACCGCCTCGATCAGCAGATCCGCCCGGCCGGCAGACGACCGGTTGTCCTGCAGCGTGATCTCGACGCCCAGCTGCATCTTGGCCACCGACGGTTTGCAGAACACATCCGCCGCATAGGCCTGCCCCGCGGCAATCAGCTCCGGCGTGCCGACGATGCCCATCTGCGTCTGGTTCCAGATCGGATAGACCAGTTCCTGGAATCCCTCACTGAAGAACTTCAGCGGCAGGTTCCAGCGCCGGCGGAGTTTCACGGGATCCTGGGGATCGGCCTGGTAACCGTACCAGCCGTCGCGAATGCCGACACACAGCTCGTTCACCCCCGGCTTCACGGCCGCGGTGATGTCGAACTGCAGCCGCGCGAACGGATTCTTGTCGAAGCCGCAGAACTGCCCGTTGACGTACAGGGTGGTGTTGAGGTTGTTGGCCGGGAAGACCAGCAGCCACGAGCGATCCGCGAGGCTGTCCGGAACGCGGAAGCGGGTGCGGAACCAGAGTCGATGGGCGAAGAGCAGATCGGGACGCAGCCGGTTCTTGTCGCCCGGCACCTCGATCGCCTTCCAGATCGGGTCGACGGGCAGCTGGCGGATGGGAGCGGCTGTCTCGCCCGGCTGCTGCTCGTCATCGCGGCACACTTCCCACAGGCCGCCGAGTGGC
Organism: Pirellulaceae bacterium; assembly: GCA_036821925.1. Classification (GTDB taxonomy): domain Bacteria; phylum Planctomycetota; class Planctomycetia; order Pirellulales; family Pirellulaceae; genus JAAYDI01. The sequence goes on along the minus strand of DAISIS010000109.1, from coordinate 4,880 downwards.
AGGTTCACGCGTGCCGGGCCGGCCGCCTCCGGAAACTCGAACACGTGCTGCTCTGCTGCCGCGTCCTGCTCGTCGCGTCCCGATTCACCGGGTTTGAAACGGGAATGCGGCCGGAACGGGCTGGCGCTGACGCAGATGGCGTCACAGGCGAACAGCAGCCGGTTCGTCTCCCCTTGCTCGTTCTGCGTCTTGGGGAGCCGGACGGCGAGCGTGTGGCGGCCGGCCGCCAGCGGCTGCTTGCCCAGCTGCAGCCAGGCGACCTCGCACCAGAACGCGATCTCCATCAGGTCCGTCGTCAGTTGATCCGGCTCCACCCGCGACCACGGCCCCTCGTCGATCCGCCAGTCAAACGGCGAGCGTGCGAACTCGTATCCGAGACGCATCCAGATTTCACTGTGGCTGTCCTGGTCGAGGGTCAACTCGTACTGGATCAGCACCCCTTCGGCGGGCACATCCTGGTCAACCTGCGGGCCCTCGAAGTTCAGGGACAACCATTTCTCTGCGGACAGGAACTGCTGGTTGCCCCCGCCGGCCGCGGTCAGCGCGACGTTGATCGAGGTCGGCTGTTCCCCCTCGATCCACGCGAAGTCGGCGGCCGAGCCGGTCGGCAGCAGCCAGGCCGGCGGGGGCAACCAGGCAGTCAGCAGGGTCAGCGTGCACACGCCAGTGAGGAACGCAGAGCGACTCATGAGGATCATCCCCTCTACGCGGGTCTCTGACGTGGCCGGTTCCGGTGGCCCCGCTACTGGTTCTTCTTGTCAAACGCGCCGTCAAAGGCGATCTGGCTGATATTGAAGTCCAGCCGTTTGACGAACTCACACGACTCCCGCGCGCCGTGCAGCCGTTCCATGCCGGCGTCTTCCCATTCGACCGACAGCGGGCCCTGGTAACCGATGTCGTTCAGCGCGCGGATGATGGCTTCGAAATCGACGCCGCCGCGGCCGAGGGAACGGAATTCCCAGCCGCGCCGATAGTCACCGAAATTCAAGTGGCTGGCCAGGATGCCGGTACGGCCGTTGAGCATCGTGATGGCATCTTTCATGTGCACGTGGTAGATCCGGTCCTGGAAGGATCGGATGAACTCCACGGGGTTGACGAACTGCCAGTGCAGGTGGCTCGGGTCGAAGTTGAAGCCGAATTCCGGGCGCCCCCCCAGCGACTCGATGGCCCGCTCCGTCGTGTAGATGTCAAAGGCGATTTCTGTCGGGTGCACCTCGAGCGCAAACTTCACACCGCACTCGGCAAACACGTCCAGAATCGGATTCCACCGTTCGGCCAGCAGATCAAAGCCCCGATCGATCCAGTCCTGTGGCACAGGGGGGAAGGAATACAGCAGGTGCCAGATGCTCGAGCCGGTGAAACCGTTGACGACGTCCACTCCCAGCCGCTGCGCCGCGCGGGCCGTGTCCTTCATCGCTTCGGCCGCACGCTTGTTCACACCCTCCGGCTTGCCGTCGCCCCAGACCGCTGCCGGCAGCACGCTGCGGTGCCGGTCGTCAATCACGTCCAGAACCCCCTGGCCGACCAGATGATTGCTGATGGCAAACACCTGCAGGTTGTACTTCTGCAGCAGCGCGCGTTTGCGATCGCAGTAGCTGTTGTCCGCCAACGCTTTGTCGACTTCGAAATGGTCGCCCCAGCAGCAGAGTTCCAGCCCGTCATAGCCGAATTCCTGGGCGAGACGTGCCACTTCTTCCAACGGCAGGTCGGCCCACTGACCAGTGCAGAGTGTAACGGGTCGTGACATAGTCATCGGTCTCCTTGGAAATGACATCTGCGACAATCAAGCGTGGTACGAGCCTGTATTGTGTCCGAATGTGCCATCGGTGTGTACTGGTGGTGCTGCAGGAACCGCAGAATATCCCGCCCGCGCGTGCGGCCGGTGACGAGGCAGGACACCCCGGGCAGCTGCCTGGCGGCCCGGAGACGCAGGCCACAATACTGGCAGAGCCCGCGGCAGCCGCGGTAAGATACGGACCGGCGTGCAATGCAAAGGAGTCTGCCATGGCCTCACGCAAGTCATTGGTCGACCGGGCAATTCGCTTCGAGTGCCCGGAACGGACACCGATCGTGTTCTGGAACTGTGACCAGACCGAAGGTGACCTGCTGCTGTATCACCTGTCGCGGGGAGTGCCCGGCGATGGCCAGGCCCGGGCCAATGTGTGGGACTGGTCGACCAACGAATGGGGCTATCGCCTCGAGTCCATGGATGACGGCACGATGGGGCACCCGACGCAGGCTGTCTGGCCCGAGTTGCCGCGCGTCGACCAGGTGCGCGTGCCGGCCCTGCGCGCGGAGGAACGTATGGCGGCGGTGGGGGAATTCATCCGGCTGTGCGAGGATCGATATCGGCTGGCGAGCCTCGATCTGAGCGGGTTCACCGTCTACACGTTCCTGCGCGGATTCGAGAATGCGATGCAGGATTTTCTGATCGCCCCCGAACTGTTCGGTCCCCTCATGGACCTGATCATGGACTTCGAGTGCCAGCTCATGACGCTGGCCGCCCAGCACGGCTTTCACGGCATCCACTTCGCCGACGACTGGGCGACCCAATCCGGCCTGATCATCTCCCCCGCCATGTGGCGGTCGCTGTTCAAGCCACGTTACCAGCGGCAGTTCGATCACGCGCACCAACTGGGCCTGGACGTGTGGTACCACTGCTGCGGCAACCTGACGGATATCGCCGAAGACTTCCACGAGATCGGCGTCGACGTGCTGAACATATCGCAGCCGAACGTGGTGGACTTGCAGGCCGTGAGCGGCCGGCTGCGCGGCCGCCAGTGTTTCATGATGCCCATCAGTTATCAGACGGTCTCCATTGCCGGAACGCCCGCCGACATCCTGGCCGAGGCGCAGCGGATGTACCAGCTGCTGGCGACGCCGCGCGGCGGCTTCGTCGGATATGTGGAAGAGTATGGCTGCATGGGAATGTCGGCCGAGAACTATCGCGCCTGCGGCGAAGCATTCCGGCGTTTGAACGTGAGTATGCTGCAGGCTGAAAGGTGATGCTGATGTTCCGCGCGCTGACGCTGCTGGCGTGTGGGCTGGCACTGGCGACGCCAGCGCCAGCCAGGGGTCTTCCGGGGTCGTGCCCCGCGGGTGAGGCCGGTGACGCCCCGCCGCGGATCTTCGCCCCGCTCGACCGTGTGGCAGCCCTGCGCGCCGCCGCCGAGACGGATGCGACGGTCGCGGCCTGGACCGAGCGCATCGTGCAGGAGGCCCAGGCACTGGATGTCTCGGCGCTCCCGGCGCTGGAACGCGCGTGGTGGGAGGCGGACCGGGAGAAACCGTGGGCGGATACCTACCCGCAGATCTTCCACCACACCTGGGTCGTGCCGGCCAGGTGGGCCACCGCCGCGCGGCAGTGCGCCTGGGCCGGCACACTGCGCCCCGAGACCGATCTGGCAGCCAAGGCTCGGCAGGTGCTACTGCCGCTGGCCGACTTCAGCTTTGAGTTCGAACACTACGACGTCGGTATGAACTACACGATCTGGGCCGTCACCGCGCTGGAGGCCTACGAGCTGCTGTACGAGTCGCTGACGCCGGCGGAGCGCCAGAAGCTGGATGCGTTCTGCCAACGGTTCGTGGCCGCCGTCCGTAAGAACGACGAGTACTGGATCGAACACGAGCCGGGGGGCGAATTGAACAACCACTACGCCTGGCACAAACTGGCCTTCGTGGCCGGCGGCCTGTTCACGCGCCAACTGGACCTGGTGGAGCAGGCGCTGGATGGCCCCAAGGGCATCCTCTTCCTCATCCAGCACGGATTCACCGACGAGGGGCTGTGGGTCGAGGGCTCCATCCCCTACCAGTTGGCCGCCACCGCGCCACTGGTCCAGGCGGCGGAACTGCTCGAGAACGCCGGCTACCCGCGGACACTCTTCGAACACGAATCGGGGGACGGCCACACGTTGCGGGGCGCGTACGACGCGCTGCTGCCACTCCTGTTTCCCGACCGCACGTTGCCCACCATCGGTGACTGCTATGGACGCCGGCCACCTCTGGGCAAAGGTGCCGACTGGGAAATCCTCTGCCGGCGATTCCGTGATCCGCAGTACGGCTGGTTGCTGCAGAGCCTACCCGAACGCTCCCCCGACGCGCTGCTGAGCGGCCGGCCCGATCTGCCGGTGGCCGCACCGCCGGCCCAGGTCTCCCGGTTGTGGCCGGAGCACGGTTATGTCGCGTTGCGGTCGGTGGAAGGCGCGGATTACTGGACGGGACGCGGCTGGACCCTGTTCGCCACCTACTCGCACAATCGCGTCCACGAGAATCTCGACCGACTGTCGGTCATCCTCTTCGGCGACGGCCATCTCTGGTTGCCCGACTGTGAAGCGGTCCCCGCTGCCGAACACTCGTTCTCGGCTCGCGCACAGCGCGAACTCAACCGCCAGACGCTCTGCCACAACACGCTGCTGGTCGATGGGCACAGCCAGCACTTTCCCGGCCGCCCGCTGGAGCTCGTTGAGTACCGGACGCGGCCGGCCGCCAAACGCGTGTCGATCGGGGACCTCACCGGTCAGCTCTACCCCGATGTCCGGCAACTGCGCACGTGCGTGGTGCGGGCCGAGTATGTGCTGGACTTCTTCCAGGTGCGCGCCGCGGCGCCGCGCACACTGGACTGGTTGCTGCACATCAATGGTCAGTCGGTGGCGCGGGCCCAGACTCAGGCCCCGCAACCTGCCAGCCTGCCGGACGAGGTCCCGTGGAACTACCTGCAGTCGCCCGAACGCTGGACGCGGTCGGACACATTTTGGGAGACATTCCAAGAGGGCGCGGGCACGTTCCGGGTCGATCTCCTGTGCAGTGCGCCGCAGGAGATCCTGGCGTGCGGCTTCCCGCGCGACGAGCAGGACCGGTCCCAGGTAATTCCGATGCGGATC
>DAISIS010000108.1:0-13187 GCA_036821925.1 Pirellulaceae bacterium | reverse complement strand
CGCCGCAGGTCCCAGGTGGATATTGACCTCAGCATTGTCTGTGGCCAACACCACGTGTGTGCCCAGATATGACCGGCCGGTCGTCTGGGCACACGGTTCGGTCACGACTTCGCGGACCGTTCCTTGGATGGATACCACGACCGGTTTGACCGCCTCGCGTGCCACACCCGAATTGTCCCCCATCCCGCGCTGGGCATAGCTCTGTGCGGGAACGCTCCACGCCAGCATCACACCACTGACAATGAGCCATCGCATCGCTTTCATGTTCTTGCTCCTCATTCTTGCGAATCCTGATTGTTTCGAATCCTGAACTTGACCAGCCCATGCTGCTGATGTCCCGTGGCCGACCGCTGCGCCCTGCAAAACTTGCACATCGCCGGACCGCCGTTGTGGTACATCTCTGCAACGTGCGGATCCGTGCGGCGTGCCTGGCGGTTGCTGGGTGCGTGAAACGGTTCCCCGCGTCGCCGTGCGCCGCACTGCGGCAAGCCACGATGCCAGGACTGATATGCAATGAGCGTGCCAAGGTGACTTGGAATACGGCCAGGACACGATCTGCGATGCGCACATCGCCAGCCTGAGGGCGGCCGGGGCGGCGGGCAGTCGGTTACCGGTGACGGTGGCGGCAGCAGCGACAGTGCCGGCCCGGCTCGAGCCCGTGGGCATCCAGCAGAGCCGCGTCCTCCAGCACTGTGAGCATGGGCCCATCTGCCACGACGACACCGCGATCGAGGATCACGAGTCGGTCGCACACATCGGCCGCGCGCACGAGGTCCTGACTGGTGACGATCCGGGTGCCGGCGAACTCACGCACGATGGTTGTGACGGCACGTGCGCCGCGCGCGTCCAGATTGGCCCAGGGCTCGTCCAGCGCCAGAACAGTGGGGCGGCACGCCAGCACCGCGGCAATCGCAGCGCGTTTCTTTTCGCCACCGGACAGGTGATGGGCGCTGCGGCGTTCGTAGCCGGCCAATCCGGCGGCCGCCAGCGATTCGCCCACGCGCCGGGCAACTTCGGCCGCCGGCAGGCGCTGATTGAGCGGTCCAAACGCCACGTCTTCTTCCACCGTGGAACAGAACAGCTGGTCATCCGGATCCTGGAAGACAAGTCCCAGCTGCCGGTTCACCGCCGGCTCGATCCCGTCGATCGTCACGCGTCCTTCGCCGCGCAGCAGGCCGGCCAGGATCAGCAGCAGGGTGCTTTTGCCGGCACCGTTGGGTCCTGCCAGACAGACTGCTTCCCCCGGTGCGACCGACAGCGTCACACGGTCCAGGGCGCGGGTGCGGTCGGGATAGTGAAACGACAGCTCACGGATGTGGACGCCGGCAGGGGCAGCGGGGGTAGCAGATGTCATCGCAGCCATGTCCTTACCGCGGCCAGTGCAGGCAGGACGACTGCCAGCGCCACGACGTCGGGAACGCCCCAGGCCAGTTCGCGTGCTGTCGGCATGGAGCCACGATAGCCGCGCTGCACCATGGCACCGTGGACACGTTCCGCGCGTTCGTAACTGCGCAGGAACAGCTGTCCCACCAGCCGCCCGATCAGCAGTGCCTGACCGAGCCACCGTGGGCGGTAGCCGCGGGCGGCCGCCGCGCGCCGCAGGCGACCGGCTTCTTCCACCAGCACGAACAGGTAACGATAGGTCAGTGTCAGCGTGTCGACCAGGATCACGGGTGCGCCGAGTTTTCGCAGCGCCGCTGCCAGCTGCGGCATCGGGGTGGTCAGCGTCAGGAGCACGGCGGCGCCGGCGCCCAGCAGCGACTTCATCACGACACCGGCGAACAGCCACAGGCCGGACACGGACAACCGCACCGCGCCCCCCCACAGTTCCACGGCCGGCGCGGCGTGCACGAAGGGGAGCCAGCTGGCCGCCAGAGCCGAAAACGGCAGCACCGCCGCAGACCGCCACAAGACACTGGTGACCGGAACGCCAGCCCCGGCAGTGGCCCAGGAAAGCAGGCCGGCGTAGGCCACGAACGCGGCCAGACGCGTTGGCGGTGTGGAAACGACGACGATGGCGAACCCCAGCACCAGGATCAGCTTGGTCCGCGGATCCAGGCGCTGCACCCGCGAATCCAGCTGGCCGAGATGCGTGGGCAGGAACCGGTCCAACGTCTAGTCCCCCTGCTGCACCGCGCGTCGGCCGACGAGTTTCACCAACACAAACCCCAGCCCGAACACCGCGGCCGTGCCGACGATCCCGGCCAGGCCCGTGGAGATCCCCTCGGCCTCCACACCAGGCACCGTGTAGTCGGGAAGGGGCGCCAAGCGCCACACCGGCGGCCGCTCCCCCTGAGCGCTGAACCCGGCTGTCTCGGCCACCTTCTCCAGACCGTCCGGGGCGCTCGACGCCCACGGGCTGACCAGCGCCGCCAAGACGAGTGCCAGGAGCAGTCCGCCGCCGGCCAGTTTCCACACCGATCCGGCACCGCGCGTGCCCGCGGGCAGCGCGTCGATGGCCGCCCAGGCCGGCACGATGTCCGGCCGCGCGGCGATCACGGCGGACAGCAGTGCGGTGGTGATCAGCGCTTCACCGATGCCAATGATGGCGTGTGCTCCCAGCATGGCCGGGAGGACCAGCAGCAGCGGGCTTGTCCCGGAGGCGGCCAGTTCGCCGGCACAGGCGGCCGCCGCCAGCAGCACGCTGGCCCAGCTTGCCAGCGCCACCGCGGTCAGGTAGCCGGATCGGCCCGGGGGCAGGAGCATGCGCAGCGTCCGCATCACGACATAGCTGCCGCCACAGCCAATGACTGCCATGTTGCAGACGTTGGTGCCCAGCGCGGTCAGGCCGCCGTCGGTGAACACCAGCGCCTGCAGCGCGACGACCAGCGTCATCACGAGGCACCCACACCACGGCCCCAGCAGTGCCGTGACCGCTGCGGCGCCGAGAAAATGCCCGCTCGCGCCGCCCACGATCGGGAAGTTGAGCATCTGGGCGGCAAACACAAAGGCCCCCGTCGTCGCCAGGAGCGGGACCGTCTGCGGCCGATCGTGCGCCTCGCGCGTCGCCCGCCACGTGCTGGCCGCCAGCGCGGCAGCAGCCACCACAGCGCCCGCCACGTTCACCGGTCCTGAGACGTATCCATCGGGAATGTGCATCGCAGACTCTCACCCTCTTCCAGACGCCGCCGCCGCAGTCCGCTCTCCGCCGCCCCTCACGCCAGGCTCTTGCCAACGGACACCATCACCGGCGAGTTATGCTTCACACCCTTCATCGATTTGAACACACTCACCAGTTCCCGGATCAGCGACGCCTTCCCCTTGACGACGATGATCTCCAGGCAGTGGTGATGATCCAGGTGCACGTGCTGGGTCGACACGATCACTGCGCCGAAGTCGTGCTGGACGTCCATCAACCGCTTCACAATGCCCTGGCGGTGGTGGTCGTATACCAGGGTGACCGAGCCCGCCACCAGCTGGTTCTGGGTCCAGGCCTGCTCGGAGAGCGACTGGCGCATGAGCGCCTTGATCGCCTCAGATCGGGTCGGATACCCCTGGTTCCCGACGTACTCGTCGAAACCCTCCAGCAGGCTGTTCTCCAGCGACATGCTGATGCGCACCAAGTCCGACACGCTGCACCTCCGATATTACACTCTAGTAATGCTGTATTACCACCGCAAGCCACCTCGCGCCCTGGCGGGGCGCGAGGCCGCTCTCACACATTGATTGAGGTCACCCGCAACCGCTGATACACTGGCAAGGTGCCCCCGCAAGGTCCCGCGGGGCCCACGACACGCGTCCCCCCTTCCCCAACTCAGACAGAATATCATAGAGGTTCAGCGCGATGCGCGGCACATCCGGGCTGAGCGGAGCGAAGTGGACGGTCTGGCTAGGCGGACTGACGCTGTTGGCGACTGCGGGAGCCGGCCGCGGACGCGGTGAGGAGCCCGCCGGCGATCGCCCGGCGGGCGACCTGGTGGTGCGGCGCGATCTTGAGCAGCACCGGCTCTACCTCCAGATCCCGGCCTGCCACGGCCAGATTGCGTGGCGGGACGTGTTGCGTGCGCTCATGCAGGTCGGGCATCTGGATGACAGCACCCTGCGGGACAAGCTGCCGCGCGGCACCTTGGATCTGCGGCAGGCGTACAGCCGGTACCTGATCGGGGCGGTGAACCTGTGCCTGGCTCCAGACATCGGCATCGAGATCGTGCCGGAGAGCGACGCAGTGCAGGAGCACCTGCTGGTCACCGTAGACGAGGCGGCGGTGCTGGCCAGGCGGCGGCAGCTGACCAGACGCATCCGCGAGCGAGTCGCGCGAGAAGACCGGGCGGAAGCCGCCGGGCGCTACGGGTTGCACGCGCCTGGGCACTGGGAGCAGTCCGACCCGCAACAACTGCTCGTGCTGGTGGTGCACGGCTTCCACTCCTCCCCCGCCCGGTTCGAACCGCTGGCCCGTGCGTTGCGCGGGCGCGGCGTGCTGGCCGGCACCTACGGCTATCCCGACGATCAGCCGATTGCCGATTCCGCCGAGCAGTTGTCGCGCGAACTGCGGAGAATCCGCTCGGCGCAGCCGCAGCGCCGCGTCGCGCTGGTGGCACACTCGATGGGTGGCCTCGTAGCGCGTCTGGCCATCGAGGATCCGCTGTTGGACCCAGGCAACGTGCGCCACCTGATCATGGTGGCGACGCCGAACCAGGGATCGCTGCTGGCTCAGTTCGCCTTCGGCCAGGGGCTTCTGAATCAGATCCTGAATGCGGATCGCGGCCAGGTCTCCCGGTTCTACACCGCGATTGAGGAGGGGCTGTCGGAGTCGGCCGTGGACCTGCGCCCCAACTCCGTGTTCCTCCGCCAGCTCAACGCGCGCGAACGCAACCCGCAGGTGCGGTACTCCATCTTCCTCGGCACCGGCGGTCCGTTCACACGCCGGCAGGTGGATGAGCTCAGAGCGGGGTTGGCCAGGGCGACGGCCCGCAGCGATGTCGTCGGCATGGTCGCGCCCCACCTCGATCAGACGCTAGCTGATCTGGACGAAGTGATCCGGGGACTGGGGGACGGCGTGGTCGCAGTCCGGCGCGGCAGGCTGGCTGGAGTTGACGACACGGTGGTACTGTCATTCACCCATCTGGGCGTGCTGCAACAGCCGGGCGCGGTAGACACAGATCCTCTATGTGAAATGATACTCCAGCGTCTGGTCAGGTAGCGCGCTGTGGAATCCCACGCCGCGCGGCGCACGGCCCGGTTCGCTGCCGCCGGTTGGCGCGGCATCAGGCAGACCGGTCGCCCCATGTATGCAGCCGGTAAACGGCCTCCCCCCCTCCCGCTGAGCTTACCTCATCCACGCAGATTCCGGCTGACACTGCGCTGTAGTGGCTGCGAGAATGTTCGGCAATTGGCTGGTGAGCTCTAGGCAAGTGGCCTTCCATCCGCCAGAATGGGACCCTCATAGGAAACGCTCCCGTCTGCGGCGGTCTATCGATGCCTCTCTGCGCAATAAGAGGAGTTCTCTGTGGCAGAATCATTCAGTTCCGGCCCTGGCACTTCATCCACTGAGGACTACACGACACACCAGCTTGTACACGACACGATCGTCCGCTGGCTCCGCGACGAAGCTGCGCTGAGCGTGGACCAGATCGACTACAACGCTCCGCTGTTCGAACTCGGCATCGATTCGCTCGGTGCCGCCAACATCGGCTGCCAACTGGAGCAGCACACGGGCAAGACGCTCAATCCGGAAGTGCTGTACGAGTTGGAGACGATCAACGAGTTGGCGGAGCACCTGGACAGTCTGAGTGTCACGCAGCGCCCGCAGGTGGAGAGTCGCGATCCAGCACCAGCGATGGAGGCCGCGTGTGATGGCAGCGGGCCGCCGGCGCCGGCGGCCAGCAGCGGGCTGCTGGACCGCTACGCTCGACTCAACCGTCGCGTGAAGCGTCTGAAGCAGCAAGGCCGGTACTTCTTTGCACCGGAGATCACTGCGCACGACGGCGCGTGGGTGGTCGTTGACGGCAAACGCATGCTGATGCTCGGCTCCTACGAGTATCTCGGCATGCTGGGCCATCCCCACCTGAAACAAGCGGCGATTGACACGATTCAGGCGTTCGGCACGGGGCATCACGGGACACCGCTGCTGACCGGCACGACCAGCGTGCATTGCCAGCTGGAACGGAAGCTCGCCCAGTTCATGCAGGCCGAGGACGCGATCGTTTACAGCTCCGGCTATGTGACCAACCTCGCCACCATCTCGTCTCTGGTCGGGCCGGGGGACGTGGTGATCGGGGACCAGTGGAATCACGCGAGCATCATGGACGGCTGCCGCATGTCGGGCGCGGAGTTTCGGGAGTTCCAGCATAACGACCTGGACTCGCTCGCCGAACTTCTGGCGGAGGCCGGTCCCGGCCGGACGTTGGTGGTCGTGGATGCGGTTTTCAGCATGGACGGGGACATCATCGACCTGCCCGGCGTCGTGGACTTATGCCAGAAGTACGGCGCGCTGCTGATGGTCGACGAAGCGCACAGCCTGGGGGTGCTGGGTGCGACGGGGCGCGGGGTGCAGGAGCATTTCCAACTGGATGCGGGCGACATCGACATCAAGATGGGCACGCTCTCCAAGACGTTTGCGGGCAGCGGCGGTTTCGTAGCCGGCAAGGAGGAGCTGACGACCTACCTGCGGCACCACGCGCGGGGCTACATTTTCAGCGGGGCGCTGCCGGCCGGCGTGGCCAGCGTCGCGATCGCGGCGCTGGAGGTGCTCGAGCGGGAGCCCGCGCTGGTCCAGCGTCTGCAGGCGAACGCGGCGCACTACCTGCAAGGGCTGCAGCAACTGGGGTTTGACACGGCCAAGAGCGTCACGCCGATCGTGCCGGTCATGACGCGCAACGATGAAATCACGCTGGAAATGACCCGGCTCTGCCGGGAGGGCGGGTTGCTGGTCATTCCCGTCTGCTATCCGGCCGTGCCGATGGATGCGCCCCGTCTGCGCACCTGCGTCTCGGCAATCCAGACTCCGGACGAGATCGATTTCGCGCTCGGGGTGCTGGCCGACGCGGGTCGCCGCACCGGCCTGATTGACTGACCCGCTGCGGGTGATTAGGCTCGAGGTTTTGCCCTCCCACCGCATTACCCCCCTACCTCGAGGACTCCCACCATGGCGACGCAGCGGAACTTTACCCGTCGTGATTTTCTCAGGCACACAGCCGCGGGCGCGGCCGTCCTGTCGACCGGCGTCTGGAGCGAACGGGCGCGCGCCGCCTCCACGTCGGTCCACCAGAAGCTGAACATCGCCTGCGTGGGTGTTTCCGGGCGCGCCGGAGATGACGTCCGGGCGCTGCAGCACGAGAACATCGCCGTCCTGGTGGATGTAGACAAGGATCGGCTGGCTCGCGCGGCAGCGGAGTACAAGAGCGCCCGCACGTACGCGGACTACCGCGAAATGCTCGACCAGGAAGTCGGCAAGATCGACGCCGTAATGGTCGGCACGCCCGACCATCACCATGCCCCGGCCACCATTCGCGCGCTCCGCGCAGGGCTGCCCGTGTACTGCGAGAAGCCTCTGACGCACACCGTCCACGAAGCGCGTGTGATTGCCGAGGCGGCCAAGGAGCGCGGCCTCGCCACGCAGTTGGGGACGCAGATCCACGCCGAGGACAACTACCGCCGCGTGGTCGAGATTGTGCAGTCGGGAGCGTTGGGGGACGTGACGGAAGTCCACGTGTGGGTCGGCAAGGGCTGGGGGGGTGGCGAGCGGCCGGACGGCAGCCAGACACCCCCGGCAACACTCGCTTGGGATCTGTGGCTCGGGCCCGCTCCGGAACGACCGTTCTGGCCCGGCATCTATCACCCGGCCAACTGGCGCAAATGGTGGGACTTCGGCCAGGGAACGCTCGGCGATATGGCCTGCCACTACATGGACCTGCCGTTCTGGGCCCTCCAACTGCGCCATCCGACGCGCTGCGAAGCCGAAGGGCCGGCCGTGCATCCCGAAACGTGCCCCCTGGGACTGATCGTGCACTACCAGTTCCCCGAGCGCAACGGATTGCCGCCGGTGAAACTCACCTGGTACGACGGCGACCGGATTCCCCAGACCGTGGCAGGCGAACGCGTCCCGGCCTCCGGCGTCATGTTTGTGGGGAGCGAGGGACACATGTTCGCGGATTACGGCAGCTACCGCCTGTTCCCGTCGGACAAGTTCGCCCGGTTCCAGCCCCCGCAGCAGACGATCCCGCAGTCGGTCGGGCATCACAACGAGTGGATCCAGGCCTGCAAGGAAGGCACCCCCACCACCTGCAACTTCGATTACTCCGGAGCGCTGACCGAAACCGTGCTGCTGGGCAACGTCGCGTACCGTACGGGACAACCGCTCGAGTGGGACGCCGCGAACTTGAAAGCCACCAACTGCCCGGAGGCCGACCAGTTCATTCGCAAGCCGTACCGGGCCGGCTGGGAAGTCGCCTAGCGGCCGCGGCGGCTGCCGCCAGCGGGCCTGAACACGAGGACCCGTGTTCCCGGTTGCACCAACGCGCCCAACAAGCTGCCGCCGTCGTGCGCAAGGTGGCATGGAAGACACATTGGAGTTCACTGATCCCGATCATCCCGATGCCCAGCAGGCCGCCACCACGACAGCACATCTGTTGATGTCGAGGTGGACCGCGCGATCGGTGCCGCCCACGATGCCGAGGCCAAGCTGGTCACCGAGTGCGAGGACGCCGAACTGCGGCGTGAACTGGCGGACGTGGATGCCGAGCTCGTGCGCCTCGGCACCGACCGGCGCGATCTGCTCGATCAGGCTAGTCACCTGGAGAAGCAGGCTCTGGCGGAGCAGGACCGCGCCGAGCGGCAGCTGGACCCCGGGTACGCCGGGCAGTACCGCGAGAAGGCGGCTCAGTTCGAGAAGGACGCTGCGGCTCGCAGGCGGGATGCCCACAGCGTGGAGAAGGCGCACGACGAACTGACGAAGCGTCGCGATCGGCTCGAGAAACAGATGCGGCAGGCGTGAGCCTCTTCATGCGGCTCACTCGCCACCCGGACAACGCTGCGCGTCCGCGCACGCTCTTTGACAATCTTGTCACGCACATGGAGCCATCGGGCTGGCGACCCGGCGGCTCGTGGGAATTGGCAGTGCTACTAATCGGTCTATTACCGGCCAGTTCGAACAGCTACACTGACTCCGACGAGCTGATGCGACAGTGCATCGGTAGGGCATAGTCGTCGGTGCGTCACTCACCCTCCGGGCGAACCGGCAAGTTATCGTTTATCTCCCACGCGTCTTCTCTTCATGCTCACTCGCGAATTCGGGAATCGGATCGCACTGTAACAGTCGCCGCTCCTGAAGCGTGCGTCCGAACTTCTTGCGTCTGTTGTGGCAGAGGTAACACAGGCATCGGCACAAATGATCATGCCTCTTCCCGGCCCAGACACGCAGTTGCTCAGGGAATTGATCGCCCGCGAAGATCGATCTCCCATACCGGATCATCCGGCGGCGGTGGGACCTGCGCAACGCTCGTGTCATCGGTTTCCCGACCGACACCTCACCGTGGCAAGCCGTTTCTCGCACGCTCATCGAAGTCGATCCAGTTACCTGTTAGCGCATTGACGATGTCAGTTCCGCCGGTCCAGTCCTATTCCGAGATAACGGTGGGTTGTTGAGCACGATGACCAAAGATCTTGCTTCGTCAATGCATGCCCCGTATCGCGTTGACGGCAGCCTCTTGATCTGTGTCCTGAAAGACTATCTGCTCCATTCCCGGAATGTAGATGATAATGCGCGTTCCGGCCCCGTAATTCTTCGGCGGACTTCGGCTTTCCCTCGGCTGTAACTGTCCCTCGGCTACCTTGGTGAGAATTTCTGTGGATTCTGGACGGCAACGCAGTGATAACGCTTCAATTGCGTAGCGGCGAACTGTCTCGTCCGGATCTGTCACGGCTTCCTGCAGGACATGCTCCGCCTCGACGGATGGGTGTTCCACCAGTCGGTGCAAGACCAGACGCCGATTCTCCGCAAAAGGGTCGCTGTATGCCGCCTCGGAAAGAAGCTCCATCCACCCCTCGATATCTTGGTCCGTCTTACCGTAATTTGTCATGAAAAGTTGAGAGAAGATTAGCCGTGCGGCGCCCTGCCGTTCACTCTCCACCTTCGACTGTAGCGCGACCCGGACGGCCGCGTCCAATTCATCTCGCGGCGCTCGGACCAAGAAATCGTGTGCCATATCCTGCCCGCACTCTAGCTGAGAATTCCAATGCATCGGCAGACAGCCCAGCATGCGGAAGAGCGTTGCGTACATCGTCTCAGCATTATCAAAAGCTCCTCGAACCAGAGAGTCCATCGAGCTGTCTTGTGTATCGATATCTTTCGCGTTATCGACAGACACTCCGTATGCAGTCTCATCGCGTGCGGCAGACAATGCCTCGAGAACGTCAGTCGGGATGTGCTCTCGGATCTCCGTTTCAGCACCTTTGGCGATTGCTTCGCGGAATGCCTCCTTTTGCACTTCCTCTTCCGGACCGGCAATGCCGTGAGCTGTGAGCCACTTGACAATTGCATGCGAAGAACGCGAGGTTAGTTCTGCATCCCCAGGAAATCCCTTCCAACGAATCGCTCGCCCGTGTTGCAGCGCTGTGAGGGCCAAGCGAGTGTCGCCTCGGAACCAGTCGATTCCTGGAAAGCCACAGCACATGCAGCCGCTCCATGTCTGTTCTGACTCGAACTCGATGATTCGGTTGAATTCCGCAACCTCGTCCTGGTTAATGATAGTCAGAAGAATCGGCTGTTGGTCGACTGGTCCGCAGCAGTTGTACCCACCGTGACGCACGACGAGACGATCCGCATGCCTGATCACTTCGTGAAATTCTTCGTCACACTGCCGGTTGTCATGCGTGTGCTGGCAGCCAGCCAACGTGCTAATGACGAAGACAAGAAGACTCCGCACGAGCCAGTAGCGCTTCATCGCCATTCTCGCGGCCCACAAAGATCTCGATTGTTGGCAACGTGCCAACGCCCCGATTCTACCCGGTCCGACTCAGTCGTTCCACATCGACCGCTGGATGCCTCCGCAGGGGTGGCTGACCGGTGTGCAACAATCGGTCCGTTCTTGGGACAGCCCGAGAACGACACGCATCACGGGGCGGCGGCCCCAACGCCAACCATTGCGAACCGACCTTAACCGCCGCTCTCATTCATCCCTTTGTTCGGCCTTTGTTCCCAGACTACCTGCGTCCCCGTTTCGACTCCCTAAGCGAGTGTTTATCGTTCGACCCAGCACGCCATCCTATAGCAACGAAGCTGAGGTTGAACACGATCCCAACGAGTAGCCCCAGCATGAACTTACGCTCTAGTACTAGCTGTTCTCCCCAGAGTCTATGGACGAGAAGGAGAACGCCGAGTGTAGTCAGCATTGCCCCAGGAATCCAAACCGCAAATGCTCCAATGCGTCCAGGGATCCCCCACTTCTGCGTCGCGCCCTCAATCGTATCGAAACCGGAGAACCACGTGATGAACCACACTCCGTAAATCACTTTTTCCATCGCACTCTATCTTGGTCCACGAGGGAGCCGAAACGGGGGACGTCACGACAACTAGCTCCGCCCCCCACGGCTAAGATGAACGTCCTCCATCAGGCGGCGGGCAAGGGAAGACGCAACCACTCCCAATCGACCTTCCCCCCCCTCCGCTGCGTCCTTTGGTTGGGCGTTTTTCTCAACGTGGGATGCGTGCCTAGACTGCTGATTTGGCCAATATCGTGCGCGAAGTCCTTCATGAACCTTACACAGGCTCCACGGTTTGATTGCCTCGGACGTGCTGGCCTTGCCGTTCCGTCGTACGGCAACAGTCATCCCACCCACGTAGAATGAATCACTGTTAAACGTAAGCGGAGGCAAGATGCTGGCTAGCCGTTCCGCGTCGTTGTCGCGTCTATTCTCTGTCGACCACGCGAAGTGGGCCGCAAGCGCGACGCACTGCAGGCGGAGCTCGACAAGTTCGAAGAGTTGAAACCGGTGAAGATCGACGCCGATGCCGTGCTGGCCGAGCTGGACGAACTCGAGCAGCAGGTCACGGGTGACTCCGTGCCCTTGGCCAAGGCCGGCGTTCCGGCGTGTATTCGAGAGCGTCGCGCTCTTCTGGAAGACGGTGATCCCGCACCGCCGCGAGCTGGTGCGTGCGGAGGTCACGCCCCGTTTCCCGTTTTGCCTAACGGTGAACACGTCGAGCCGGCAGACGCGCGCATCGCGCTCGGCGAGCTGACCGCACGCCCTGCCCCGGGGCCTGCCCGGGGCAGCGACAGTGGCGTGGCATTACTGGCCCGGCACGTACTGCAGCTGGATCTTGGTGTCGGGCAGCTTCTGTTGCAGCTGAGCCACTCCCGCATCCGTGACGGCCGTGCGGGTGACGATCAGTTCCCGGAGCGCTGTGAGGCCCTCCAACTGCAGCAGTCCGGCATCGGACACCGCCGTGGACCCGAGATGCAGGAACTGGAGTCGCGGCATGCCCTGCAGCGCCGGGAGGCCCGCGTCGGTCAACTGCGTGTTGTCCAGATTCAGCCGTTCCAGCGCCGCAAGCCCGGCCAGGTGCTTGACACCTTCGTCTGTGATCCGCACGCGCCACAGATTCAAGTCCTTTAACTTCGCCAGCCCGGCGAGATGCACGAGCCCATCGTCAAACACCTGGCTGTTCTCGCTCAGGTCCAACTCCTCCAACTGCTTGAGTTGGGCCAGGTGCGCCAGCCCCTGACTGGTAATCTGGGTGGCGGATATCCGCAGCTTCTTGAGGTGCGCGAACTGCGCAAGCTGTTCCAGCGCCGCATCCCCGATCAGGGTCCGGGCCAGGCAGAGCTCCTCGAGTCCCTGCAGCGGCGCCAGCTGGGCCAGGCCGACCTCGCTGACCCACAGATGGTCCAGCAGCAGCACCTTCAGGCTCTTCATCTGCCCGACAGCCGCCAGAGCGTGGTCGTCCACCGTCGTAGCGCCGCTCTTGCCGTTGAGGCGCAGGGCCTGCAGGTCGGTCAGACCGGCCAGCGCCTCCAGTCCGGCGTTGCTGATCCGGCAGCCGCGCAGGTCCAGATTGCGCAGCGTCTTGATCGGGCCGATCGTCTGCAACCCGGCGTCGGTGATCCCGGTGTCGTTGAGCAGTAGCGACTTCACGCGGGGCAGGCCCGGCAACGCACTGAGCGCCGCGTCGTCGATCGCCGCCTCACGCAAACTCACTTCCGTGACGTAGCCATCCTGATCCGTCTTCAGCTTGGCCCCGAGTTTCTCCA
>DAISIS010000107.1:0-13205 GCA_036821925.1 Pirellulaceae bacterium | reverse complement strand
CCACCGCCAGATTCGCGGCTGGCTGAATGTCTCATTCTCCCCAGTGTCTCAGATTCCCAGAGCCCTTTTCAAGACACCAACCACAACTTCGTCGCAGCGAACTGGCCGCCTTGCCACGCCGGGCCCGGGATCGTGCGAGATCCACCGCCCTGCAGGAGAGTGCCTGTCGAGCGTTCACCAGGAACGCACCGGCGCAGCTCTTCTGCAGCTGCGGTGGTGAAAGAACAGGTGAGAGTTCAGTTCGCGCAGTTGCGAAATCTGTTCCGCAGGTGAAGCGTTTCGAATAGCAGGTCGTGTCCCACCACACCGCGGTATGCCACAGCCTGCGGGCGTCCGTGTAGTGCCGCAACGCGGCCACCTCACCGTAGCCCGGGGTAACGTCGCCGCGTTGCGGCGCAGGACGACAGTGCGCACGTCACGACTTCAGCTGTCCACATGGGCCAGGACAAGCTCTTTCGAGTCTCGTAGCTCAACCCCGGTACAGAAGCTGAAAGCGCCAACAGAGTGTTCTTTCCCGGCGCTGCACCTTCCCAGGTTCCAGGCGTGATGACGCGCCCCGTGCGTCATTGCGCAGGTCAACGGATGTCGAAATCGATTCGTTGCCACCCCAGCTGGACATCTTTGCGCAGCGGCGTTTCAGCTGGTGAACCGTACCTTGCAGGGACGCGCGAATGACGCACAGGGATTCGAACGGACTGATCACTTGCGAGATCGACCGTACCATGATCCTGCCGTCGGACACCGGTCGAGACAGACAGGTCCTGGACGGTCACGCGGTGCAAGCCAACTGACGCCCCCTCACGCTGGTCGACCAGGTGGAGCCGGTAGTAGCCGCGCTCGTTCGTCACCGAGGCGGCGTGCGGCTGGGGCTCCCCGGCGTTGGGCTCCGGTAGAAACGTGATCAAGCAGTTGTCGAGCGGTTCGCCGCTCAGGCAGAGGGTGCCTTCGACGCTTGCAGGTGGCCGCACCTGCCCGCAGCCGGCGAGACTTGCCAGCCCCAGCAGCAGGGTTGCGCGTACGACCACGCGTCTGACATCATACAGCCGCAATCTCGGACCCGCGTTTCCAACTCCGACGGTAGAGGTGCTCATGGGAGTTCTACAACCTCTCTGCCGCTGCGGGTGCTGAGCGCGCGGAGCGTAAGCATAGGAAGCGTTTCAACAAGGAAGCGAACTGAGCCGTCGACCAGCGCGATAGTCGCGCCGCCGGGATGGCTGCTGCCGAAGGCGCATACCCGCAGGTCGATGTAGTATTTGAAGTCCGCCGCATTCGCAGCCGGCGGGCTCGCCGCACCCCGGTTCGCGAATGAAAACGGCAGCCGGTAATTGATCGGCGCATAGCTGCTGAGCGTGAAGTGCGACAAGGCGCTGCGACTGGTCCCACACCAGTTGCCATAATAATGAAATGCCCAGTCCCAGCCTTGGTCAGCAAACGTGTCGTAGTTCGGATCCCACCGACTCCGTTCGCCGAACAAAATCGTGTTGCTTGTGCCGTCAGTCACGTCCGCCAATCGAACAGGCCGCTGGTTCGGCGCAGGCTGTGAGCCTGGTCCCGCTCCGAAGAACATGCCGTCGGTCTGAAGAAAGCCAGAATCAGGATGGTACGAACGCGTCCCGGCATTGCCACAGTAGCTGGTGACCTTGATATCGCGATCCGTGGAGGAGCCGGTGAGCCGCGCAGAGTAATGGAGTGGATTATCGCCTTCCGGTTCCGACGGACACAGCAGATCCGGCCCCTGGGCGGAACAGGACTTCATTCCACCTTTGAAGTTGCTGTTGGGATCGGCAAAGTCCCATCGCTCATACAGGTTACCATACTCCAGATAGGGGAGCAGAAACACGAACAAGGAGGTGCCGCGCCAGGTCGACTTCGCCGCGTCGTACTGGGATAAGAGGATCCCAGCAGGAAACGTCCTGGCAGTGTCGTGGTAATTGTGGGCCGCCAATGCGATCTGCTTCAGTTGGTTGCTGCACTGAAGACGCCGCGCCGCTTCGCGCCCCGCCTGCACGGCCGGCAGCAGCAGGCCGACCAGGATGCCTATGACGGCAATGACGACGAGCAGTTCAACGAGGGTGAAGCCGCTTGCTGGGCGTTTCGCAGTCATCGGGGACACCTCTTACAATCAGGCTGAAACCAGCGAGCCATACCGGCGCGTCGGTGTGGGACGGGCCAGGGCAAATAGGTGCAAGTCATCAATCCCAAAACAAACTGTGCCGCCGGACGCGGCTGCCAGCCAGTTCTCCGTGATTGCTCGGAGCCGGGCGGGGTCAACCTGGGCCCGGACGTCGTGTAACTTCAGCGCTGCGACGTGTTCCGCGCCGCCCGCCACAAACGCGTAATCTGCTGACGATAGTTCTCCAGCGTCTTGATCCATTCCTGCAGACATCGCCGCCCAGCCGGAGTGATCTGGTAACACTTTTTCGCGGGACCGGTTTCAGAAAGATCCCACGAGCCCGCGACGAGCTCCTTCCGTTCCATCGCCTTCAGGAATCGGTAGATGCCCGACACGTCAGGTCTGTGGTCCACATAGCTCGGCATCTTGCCAATACACTCGGCAATTCGATACCCATGCGCCGGACCTCGTGCCAACACCAGCAGAATCGCCGGTTGAATCAACCGATCGAGCGTCCCTCCAGCGCAGGGGCACCCAGCAACATCTAGCATTTGTCATACCCCTGTATTGGAGATGCTCCTATAGACGCCCCCAAGAGCCTAAGGAGCAACAGCACGCTTGTCAAGCGTTCACCGGCGCAGGTCTCCTGCACCCCTGAGGAGATGAACGATCAGGTGGGATGGCGGAACACCACGGCCTGCGGGCGTCCGTGTGCTGCCGCAACGCGGCCACCTCACCGTAGACCCGGGGTAAGCCACGTTGCGGCTCAGGACGACAGCGTGCGCGTCACGACTGCAGCTGTCCACATGGGCGACGCTGCCACACGGGTGAGTCAGCGGATGCTTTTGCGGTGCGTCTGCTGCGGGTGGTTGTCGACCGACTGGAAGTGCTGGTATCGTGATCTGGTGTCGCAATCGCTGTGCCATACAAGGAGTTCTGGATCATGCGAAGCACTGCCCTGGCCCTCTTGTTGTGCGGACTCGCGGTGGAACATGCGTGCGCTGACGCTGAGCGGGCGCTGCTGAGTACCGATCGCCTGGCCGTGGAACTGGACCGGACGCACCACGGTGCCATCGTCTCGCTGACTGACACTGCGACCGGCATGCAGTTCGTCAACGACCGTGTCGCGCAGGACCTGTTTGCCATCGAGTGGACCCGGACAGGCGACCAGTCCGGCAAGCGCGAGCGTCTGGCCAGCCATGACGCGGAGCAGATTGAATGGGAGACAAACGCTGATCGCCTGACCGCGGTTTTCCGGCGACTCGGCGGCCAGGACATCACAGTCACGTGTACGGCAGCGAGTGCCGCGGGGCAGGGCGACGTGCGTTGGAATCTGTCCGTCACCGGCACGGCGCCGCTCATGGTCGAAGCCATCCATTTTCCCATCCTCGCGCTGCGCGCTCCGCTCGAGGACACCGGCAAGTCGGACGCCATCGTGGCGGGGTACACCAAGGGTGGTGTCTTTCACGAGCCGGTGCAATGGGGCGTGGGGCAAGGCTTGTCGCTGGCGCAGCCGGGACCGCTGGCCGCCCAGTTCGGCTGCTACTACTCGCCGCGGTCCGGGCTGCTCACCTACACCCGTGATGCGCGCGGCTATCCGAAAGTGTTCGAATGTCTGCGCACGAGTGAAGGGCTGACATGGAGCTGGGAGCGCCGCTGTTACCAGTCGCTGGATCAACCGCTGGAACTGGGCTATGAAATCAGCATGACTACGTTCGCCGGGCGGACGCCGGGTGATGCGACAGATTGGCGTGACGCCGCGGACATCTACAAACAGTGGGCACTGCAACAACCGTGGTGTGCGGTACCGTACGCTCAGCGCACCGACATCCCGGAGTGGATGAAGGCAGGGCCGAGCATGATTCGGTTCCACCGCCAGTGGCTGGCCACTCCGCAACGTGTCGAAGACTGGCTGCACGATTACTGGCAGAAGCACTTCCCGGCGACTCCCCTGATCGTCGCGCTCTGGGGCTGGGAACGGGTCGGCAGCTGGATCTCGCCCAAGTACTTCCCGCCGTATCCCACGGAGGCGGATTTCACGCGTACGGTCAACGCGATCCAGCAGGCTGGCGGCCATGCCTTCCCCTGGCCTTCGGGCTACTACTGGAACGTCGAGTACCAGGCGAACGCGGACGGGACGTTCGCCTGGCAGGACTGGGACGATTTCAACGCGACCGGCCTGCCGCACGCGCTGCGCCAACGGGATGGCACGCCGCTCGTACGCAAGCTCCCCTGGCTCAACGGCGGCCGCAACGCTGTGCTGTGCCGCGGTGACGCGTGGACGCGGCAGTGGTTCGACAGGACGGCGGTCACGCTCATGCAGCTCGGTTGCGACATGCTCCAGGTCGACCAGGTCGTGGGCGGTCTGGCGCCGGGTGAAGGGAACTGCTTCAGTACCGAACATGGCCATCCTCCGGGACCGGGGGTCTGGGACACAGAAGCATTCACCGCTCAGTTGCAGTCGCTGGCGGCGGAGTGCCGGCGCATACAGCCCGCAGCCGTGCTCGCGATCGAGGAGCCGCAGGAGCTGTTCAACCACCTGATCGGGGTGCAGGACTACCGCGACGCACAGTCCGATCGCTGGCCGAACTTGCCGGGCGTCACTCACGCGTCGATCTTCGGGTACCTCTACCACGAGTTCCTGCCAGTGTTCCAGAGCAATCCGCAGCATGGCGACCGGTCCAGCCTGGCGTACTGCGCCGTGACGGGCCAGATTCCGCATTGGATTCCGCACTGGCCCGTGCATCCCTCACCAGCGCTCGCCAACGGCACTTTCGAAGAGTGGGCGGCCGATGTACCGGCCGACTGGGACCGTGTCACCGGCTGGCAAGGGACTGCGTATAGCGGAAAGGCGTTCCGGGACGAAGCGGTCAAGGCAGAGGGCGCCGCGAGCGTGCGGCTCGAAAACCAGCTCGCTGCGGATATCGTTCAGGTTTCACAAAACGTGCCAGTCGGCTCGGGACGCCTGCAGATCGGCCACACCTACCGCCTGCGTGCGCGCGTCAAAGTGGACCACCTCGCCCGGCCCAATGCCATCAATCTCGCTGCGCTGACTCCAGACCTCGGCTCGAAAGGCGTATGGCACATCCCGTTGCCCGCGCCGGGTGAGTGGACTGAACGAAGCGTCGAATTCACAATGCCTCCAGACGCCGCGTTCCTGCGGATCATGCTGCACGTCGTCGGTCCCTGCCAGCTCTGGATCGATGACGTCCGCCTGGATTCACAGATCGACGGCCAGTGGCAGCCGCTCATGCAACCCGGATTGCCGCCAGAGCACGCGTTCATCAGCCAGTGGGTCGAGCTTTTCCATGGCCCAGGGCGGCCCTTCCTGCTGCTCGGCACGATGATCCACCCACCCAAACTGATCGCCCCCGTGCCGGAGCCCGGACAGCGTGCCCCGTTCCCCGCCATCATGCTCAACGCATATCGCGCACCCGATGGTTCGGAAGCCGCGATCGTCGCCAACGCCACCGGTGAGACGCAGCAGGTGCAATTCCGCTGGCACGACGCCACACAGACTCTCGAACTGCCACCGTGGAGCCTGCGGCTGGTGAAGTGATGAACCCCCGCCGGCCGTTGGTCAGATGGTAGCGCTAAAGGACGCTGTGCGTCGCGAATGACGAATGACGAGCACGAGCACGAGCACGAGCACGGAAGGAATGGAGGGGGGGCCCGCAGTGCGCGAGGGGCGAGAACGAGCACGAGCAGGGGCACGAAACCGGCCGGAACAGGGGGCGGGCAGCGGGAAAGCGGGTTTAGGCACTCGGCTCTTCATCCCAGGCGGCGAGGAATGACTCGTAGGCGCGCTGATACAGCGAGTCGTTCCAGTCCTGCTCCATATTCAT
Organism: Pirellulaceae bacterium; assembly: GCA_036821925.1. Taxonomy (GTDB): domain Bacteria; phylum Planctomycetota; class Planctomycetia; order Pirellulales; family Pirellulaceae; genus JAAYDI01. Next base: position 7,247 of record DAISIS010000107.1, on the reverse strand, counting down.
GTCTTCCTGCGACACAGGAAACCGGCATGCGGTCAGCGAATTTGCGCTGGATTCTACTGCTGCCGACGCATTGTCGAAAGGGCAGGGCACGTCGCCCGCGCGGGCTAGTCGCTGTACACTTCCACCAGGTCAATCTGGCATTTTCCCACGGGCCCGGCTTCGGGGTAGTCCTCCGGCTCTCCGTGGAAGGGGACTTTCCCGACCAGCAGCTGCGCCGTTGGTCCGGCCAGCAACTCGGCCTCCTGGAACGTCCACAAACGCTCGTAGTTCTGGCCGTCACTGCTCCGCTCCACGACGCCGTGTGTTCCGCGCCACCGCACGCGCAGCCAGCCCCACTGCGTCGCGTCATACTGACCACCGGTCAGTTGGTGCCCCAGGATGTCGCTTTGGAGTGTCTGGTCGCTGCGCGTTCCCACGCGGACGCCGCCCCGGTCCCACCGCAGCATCGCACCGGGCCCCCAGGACTGACCGCCGTCGGTGTCCTGCCGCACCTTGACGACGAAACCGCTGGCCCTGACGGTCAGCGGGATGCGTAGGAAAGCGTATGTGTTGGCATGGGCCTGGATCTCCAACACGCCGTCGCGCACAGCCAGCGCGTTGGGATTCTGGTCGGACACCACCTGTTGAGCGGCCGGGAACGACGTGAAGTCGACGGCGAAGATCGGCGGCCCCCACTGCGGCGAGCGGTCCAGCGCGTCGCGGTCGGCTTTCGCGGCAGCGGCCTTCTGAGCGACCAGCGTCTGCCGCACGTCAATATCCCGCTCGACAGCATCTCGCAGTTCCGGCGTCAGTTTCGCACGGTACTCGTCGCTGAGTATCTTCATGAAGTCGGGTCGGTCGAGCCAGCCGGCCAGGGTATGGAACCGAGCGTTAGCTTTCAGGATGTCGCGTGCCAATTGCGGCGTCACCCCCACCGGCCCGTTGTTGCACAGCACGCCGATGGAATTGCTGATGTTGTAGCCCGACACGAAGAACCGCAGGTAGTCGAAACTGCTGTAGGCTCTTTCGTTGCCCTCGCCGCGCAGAATGAAGTCGACGTACGCGTCGGCCTGCGGCAGATAGCAGCCATTCGATCCCAGCGCCCACGTCGACTGCCACTCCAAGATCCCGTCCTCACCCACGATGTGACGTGATTCGCGAGCGAGTGCATAGAGGGCCGCCGGGTTCTCCAGATACTGGCCGTCGAAATAGAGCCCGTCCGGCTGGTACTCCCGCATCACCTTGCGGATCTCCGGCAGGAACCATCCCATGTTCTCGCCCGTCGGCGTGCCGGGCGGCCACGACTTGAAGTTCTCAAACGTATTGAACGCCTGCGGCTCGAGCGCCGTGTTCTTCAGGAAATAATAGGGACTCGTATAGACGATGAACCGCATGCCGGCATCGTGAATCGTCGTCCGCACACGTGCGAATTCTTCCACCCCCAGTCGTGGCACGAACGCCAGGTTCCAGTCCTTCCACAACAGCAACTCCGACTGTAACAGCACGATATTGCCATGCCGGCTCCAGGCTCGCAGCACGTCGTCGGGCGGGTAGGCCTGCTGGTTCGACCAGTGCCACACGACGTTGTCCCGGAGCGAGCGGTCCCAATCGTAAGGCTTGGGCGGACACACCCCGACCCACAGCACGGCGTCCGCAGGCAGCGCATAACTCGCCAGCGTCCGCGCAAAGGGGTCAAACGCGTCGCGGATCGTCGGTTCCGAACAGTAGAGTCCCAGCCCGCCCCATTCATCCGCGACCAGGTGGTTGGCCTGGAACGAGCCGTGCCACGCGATGTCGATCGCCCGATCGACGGAGACCGCCAGCGGATCACGCACGTGCAGCATGAAGAGCGAGTCGCCGTTGACCCGGATCGTGACGGCTGGCTCGGCAAATGTGATGCGCGCCAGTCCGGGCCCCGCATGCGTCACCGCCGCTCCTTCCAGCCCCTGCCCCAGGTGCAGCACGGCCAACAGCCGCTCGTGGCCGATGCGCTGGCTGAAACGGATATCCCCCGTCGCCAGGTCCGCCTCGATACAGGCCCCCGTCGTGCGGATCCGCAGCGTCCCCTCCTGGATCTGCGCAGATTCCACGACCATCCCCATCTGCGGATCGGGAAAAAGTGCCGGATCCATCAGTTCCTGAAACGTGGGTGCGGCCGGTTTCTCCGGCGTGGGCATTTCCGCCAGCGCAGAGGACCTGGTGAGAATCACAAGCATCACAACGGCTGCAACCTTCCGCATCGCACTTTCTCCCTTCCCATTACACAGACTGCCGGCACGTATGCCACTCGTATCGTAGTCTGCCGGAGCCCGGCGTGGACAGCGGGGGCTTGCAGGACAGGAAACCAGACGATCCAATGCGCGGACACGGCACTGCGGGACAGAACGGGGCGCAACTCAGACCATGGGGAGTGGCATGTATGGACCGACGCCGATTCTTGACACAGACCGGGTGCTGGGCGGCGGCCGCTGCCGGCTGGGCCAGCCGATCGTCGTTTCCCAGAGCCCATGCCGCCGAGGCGGCCGCGGACCGTGCGACGAGTGGCCCGTTACGGGTGCATCCGTACAACCGCCGCTACTTCGCCGATCGTGCGGGCCGGACGGTTTACCTGACGGGCGCTCACACCTGGAACAATCTCTCGGACGCCGGCGTTGGCGATCCCCCCACGCCGTTTGACTTCCCGCAGTATCTCGACTTCCTCGAACGCTACCATCTCAATTTCATCCGGCTGTGGCGCTGGGAGCTGACACGCTGGGACGCCGGGGCCACGCCGCAATACACGCCCAAAACCGACCAATACACCGTGGCACCGCATCCGTGGCGGCGAACCGGACCCGGCGCGGCCTTGGATGGCCGGCCGAAGTTCGACCTGCAGCAATTCGATCCGGCCTACTTCGACCGGCTCCGACAGCGGGTACAGGCTGCGCGCGAACGCGGCATCTACGTCGGGATCATGCTTTTCGAAGGGTGGGGCCTGCAGCACCTGGACGGCGCCTGGGAATCCCATCCCTGGCACCCATCGAACAACATTCAGAACCTGGATGGAGACGCGGGCGGGGACGGCCGCGGTCTGCTGACACACACGTTGACGCTCCCGGAAGTCACACGTCTGCAGGAGGCGTACGTCCGCCAGGTGATCGACACGGTCAACGACCTGGATAACGTGCTCTACGAAATCTGCAACGAGGCCGGTACGTACTCCCTCGAGTGGCAGTATCATCTGATCCGGTTCATCAAGGAGTATCAGCAGGGCAAACCGCTGCAGCACCCGGTAGGCATGACGTTCCCCTACTCGCGCGATGCGAAGCAGCGGGGGACGAATCGCCACCTGTTCGCCAGCCCTGCCGACTGGATCTCGCCCAACCCGGCGGCTGATGGTGGATACGATTACCGCACCAATCCGCCGCCGGCAGACGGATCGAAGGTGATCCTGGCCGACACCGATCACCTGTGGGGCATCGGCGGCAACCTGGACTGGGTGTGGAAGAGTTTTCTGCGCGGACACAATCCGATCTTCATGGACCCGTACGACAACCGCGTGCTGGGCAAGGCCGAGCCGGAGTCCTGGGATCCGGTGCGGGCGAGCCTGGGCCATGCCCGGCGACTGGCCGAGCGGCTGGATCTGAGGGAAATGGCACCGCGCGAAGATCTCGCCTCCACCCGATACTGCCTGGCCGACTCCACCCGCCATGTCGTGGTCTACCTGCCCGAGGGAGGGCCGGTCGACGTGGACCTGTCCGGCATGGCAGGGGAGCTGGCAGTCGAGTGGTTGGCGCCGATCAGCGGCGCGATCCAGGCGGGCGCACCGGTTACCGCCGGCAGCCGCTGCAGACTGCAATCCCCCTCGCCTGGCCCGGCCGTCCTGTACCTGTGCGGCAAGACCGCGTGAGGTGCAGCCGCAGGAGACAGGGCCCACCGTGTCCGTGCGAGCGGGCAGAGTGCTCGTGCGTGAAACCTGCAATCGACTCTGATATGATGACGACCAGTGGTATCTTCCAAACAAGTGCGGGGGCAGTGGCAGGACCGGTTCTGCAGTTCCTGTCTCAGCGGCCCGCAGCATGCACCCGGCTAAAAAGTGGAGCTGCAACCATGCAACGTTTCCTCTCCGTCACTGCCGCTGCGCTGATGGCGTTTCAGGTGGGCTGGGCTGCGGCCGGCGATTCGCCCATGCAGTTGACCGTGCTGAATTCGATGGAGCGCATACAGCAGCACGAGCCGCCGTTCGGAGCGGACGCGGCGAACATTGCTGCCGCCCGTAATGAAGTTGAGTCGTTTCAAGTCGTCGTGGCGGCTCTGGATCGCAGCCTGCATGTGACAGGTGCAACGCTGCCAGAGCTGGTCGCTGACGGGGGAGCGCGGATCGGCGGCGACTGCATCGAGCTGTACCGCGAGGAATACGTGCGTGTACGGCTGTCGACACCCCGGGCCGAACTGCCGCCGGGCCTGTATCCGGACGCGCTGGTGCCTCTGGTTGACCCGACGACTGGCCAGCCGATCCAGCCGCTCGGCCAGCACCAGGAACGGTGGGGCGAGCCGATGATCACCACCGGCCACGACATGTATGCCCTGCCGTTTGATGTCTGTGCCGGGCAGAATCAGCCGATCTGGGTCGACGTGCGCGTGCCGCAGGACGCACCTGCCGGTGAGTATCGCGGCGTCTTCCAGGTCACGGCCGTCGAAGGGCAGGCCGAAGTCCCCGTCACTCTGACGGTCTGGGACTTTGCGCTGCCGGCCGGGCCGACGCACAGCAACCACTTTGGCAGCTTCGCCGGCGTCGCCCGTTCCTTCGGCGTGGAACGCGGCTCGGACGAGGCCCGGGCCATCGAAGACCGGTACTGCCGCGAAATGGCGCGGCATCGCATCAATCCACCGCTCCCCACTCATCTGCTGCCCACCGTCAATCCTGACGGTTCGCTGCACATCGACGCCGAACGGCATGCGGCGCTGACCCAGTTCATCACCGAACTGCACGTCACCGACTTCGAAGTTCCGCGCGCCCCGTTCGGACAGCTGCCGCACTCCACCAAGGGCGCGGACTACAAGACCATCGCACCCGCTGAACGCGAGACGGCGATCCGCTACTACCGCGACTACTACGAATACTTGAAAGCGAACCACTGGGAACAGCGCGCGTACATCTACCTGCTGGATGAGCCGAACACACCGGAAAACTATGAACAGGTCCTGATGCTGGCCGCCGTGGCGGAGGAGGCGGCTCCGGAACTGAAGCGACTGGTGGTCGAGCAGACCTATCCGCACGAGCCTTCCTGGCCCGACATCGATCCGGCGATCGACATCTGGTGCCCGTTGTGGGCGTTCATCGATCGCGACACGATCGATCAGAAGCTGCAGGGGGGCGATTCTGTCTGGTCGTACACGGCGCTGGTACAGCGAGCGCCAAGGTATCATCCGCACTACGAGGAGGTTGGCGACAAGGATCCGCCCTACTGGCACATCGACCGCCCGCTGCTGGTCTATCGTGTGCCGACCTGGATCAACCGGCAGTACGGTATCACCGGCCTGTTGTACTGGAGCACGGTGACGCGCGTGATCGAACCCTGGTTCAATCCGGCATTTGCTCACCCGCGGCACTTCAACGGAGGTGGGTACCTGTTCTATCCGGGTGTTCCGTGCGGCATCGCAGGCCCGATCACCAGCATGCGGCTGAAGAACCTGCGCGACGGCATGGAAGATTACGAGTACTTCGCGGTGCTTGACCAGCGCGGCGGCAGCGACGCAGTGCGACGAGTGGTCGACCGCGTGGCGCCAACCTGGTGGGAGTACACGCGAGATCCTCAGCAGCTGGTCGATGCCCGTCGCGAGTTGGCCGAAGCGATTCTGGCGAAATAACGGCGCTGGCTGACAGCCGCCACAGGTGACCCGCGGTGACTCGTCCCCACGGACAGGCACGCATTCAGTCCTGGAGCGGGCAGATCTCGACCTGCTCGAAAACGACGTCCCCTCCTGCGGCAAAGAGGAACAGGCGAGCACCTCCCAGATCCTGCCGCCGCGCAATGAAGGTGCGACGATTGTCAATACAGACGTCGACGATCCGGTCTTTCAGGATGAGGTCGAGCGTAAACGGCCGGTTCAGTTCGGCGACCGCGGGCATCGCGCCGGTGTCACCGTCCATGAGGAGAGCGACCGGCTGCAGGTCGTCCAGCCCGCCTGCGCGCGGATGCCCGAACTGGACATGTCCCGTCGCCGGACGGAAGGAAAGCTCGGTGCCACTGGCATAGTCGCCGTCCCCGCGCACGCAGAGCCCCAGGACCTCGACGTTCGCCGACGGACGCACGCGGAGGCGAATCCGGACGTTCTGCGGCACGTCGTCGACGGCCGCATAGGCCAGCGCCGATCCGGCTCGAATCTGCAGCGACGCCAGGTCGCCCGACACACTGCCTCTGTTGTGTGCCACTGCCAACGGCAACGGCGCACCACAGGCCGGGATCAACTCCGGGACAAATCGCAGGCCCAACTCGCCATCGGGAGTCTGCACGAGTTCCCGCACCACGATATTCCCGCCCCAGCCGGGATAACCGACCCAGCCGGCGGCCAGCGCTCGCCCCTCCTTGAACTCGTGCATCTTCGAGAAGAACAGGCCGTCGAAGATGTTCTTGGAGATCTCCTCCCATGGCCCCAGCGGGCTCCGCGACTTGTAGATTCGGCTCGAACCGGTCGTGAAGTAGTACCAGCCGTTCCAGGCAAGCGTGTCGGGACAGATGCCGCTCAGGTCGTCCCGTTCGGCCGTCTTCCGGAACTCGCTGTCTTCGACGGTCCACCAATCCTCCAGATCCTCCGACGCGAAATGGGTGCGTCCCCCCTCGGCAATCAGATGGAACTGCCCTGTCTCGGGCACGTAGAAGATGTCACTGTCGAAGCCGGGCTGGACCGGTTTGAAGTTTTTCCGGAAATGGATACCGTCGTCGCTCACCGAGCGGAAGAGCCACGCACCGCGCTGCGGCTTGTCAAAGAACTGGATGCGGCTGCCACAGTCGGTATAGAAGGCATACCACCGCTTGTCCTTCTCGTTGTAGATCACATTCCCGGTCCCCATGGCGCACTCCCACTGCTGGTCAATCGGAACCGCCAGCGGATGATGGGTCCAGTGCTTGAGATCACGCGAAGAGAAGTGGCCGTACTGATGGGCGCCCAGCCCCCACTTGGCTGCGTGGTGCAGCCGATCGTACAGGTAGAAGACATGGAACTCGCCTTCCTGGCAGGTCACCATGCAGTCACCGGCATACGCCTTCCCCCGCGGCTTCCAGTAC
>DAISIS010000106.1:0-13223 GCA_036821925.1 Pirellulaceae bacterium | reverse complement strand
TGAAGCAGATCGTGCTGGCCCTGCACAGTTACCAGACGACCCACAGCATGTTCCCTCCGAGCTTCTGTGTTTTTCCCGGAACCACGCTCGCAACAAACAACGGCTCCTGGTCCATTCACGGCCGGATCCTGCCTTACCTTGAGCAGAGCAACGCTTACAGCCGCGTGCGGTTGGACCTGGCGTGGGACGCGCAGCTGAACAGCGGAGTCCCCACGCTGCGCATCCCAACGTATCTCTGCCCCAGCGAGATGCACGACCAGGTGCGCGTCGATGCCCGCGGTAATCCCTATGTCTATCCGCAGAACTACGGCTTCAACCTCGGCTCGTGGCTCATCTACCACCCTGTGATCCGGGAGCGGGGCGACGGCGTGTTCTACGTCAACAGCCGCACGCGTCCGGCTGACATCGCCGATGGCTTGAGCAACACGCTGGGAGCCGCAGACGTGAAGGCATTCACGTCTTACTTCCGCAACACCGCCGATCCGGGTCCGACAGTGCCCGACTCCCCGGCCCAATTGGCCCCGCTGGCCGCCGGAGCGCAGTTCAAGCTTGGACCGAACCTCAACGACAACTCAGGGCACAGCGAATGGCCCGACGGCCGCGCTCATCACAGCGGCATCACCACGGTCTTTGCGCCCAATACGCGTGTGGCGTATCTCCACACAGACGGCCGCACGTACGACATCGACTACAGTTCGCGGCAGGAGGGACACAGCGCGAGCCAGCCCACTTACGCAGCGGTCACTGCCCGAAGCCACCACCCGGAGATCATCAACGTGCTCTTGATGGATGGCTCCTGCCGGTCGATCAGCAACTCAATCAGCCGCCCCTTGTGGAGGGCTCTCGGCACGCGTTCGGGACGCGAAGTTGCGCCGCCCGCAGCGCCGTAGCGATTGCGGCGGGACCCGATGTTGTGACCGTATCGGACCGGGCATAAGATGAATCTGTCACGTCAGCACCGTGCAACTGGCAGAACGCCGCGCATTGTGGTGGGTGCACAGGACGTGTAGCGGATTCGTGTTCAGGTCGTGTCAGGGAGTACCGCAATGCACGCGTACCTGCTCTCCGGGGGATTCTGTCTGCTGGTCATCTCTGGCGGTTCTGCGTCGGAGTCCGTGTTGAAGCAGTCGGATGTGGTATTCATGTACCAGGCGGACCAGGCAACATACGAACAGTACGGGGCCACCGTCCTGGCCTGGGGCGGCACGCCGACGGCAAGTTCCCGGGAGATGGCCGACAAGGCGGGGGTCAAGTTCTTTGCCAGCGTCGGCATGGTGACGGAATTCAGCCGCTATTACGAGCGATTTCCGCAGAGTTACGAAGCCGGGCTCTGCCGTGACCTGGATGGCCAACCGGTCAAGGTGCCGTGGCTGACCGATCACCAGCACAAGGGTGTTCCCTACTGGTGGTGCTGTACGCACCAGCCGCAGTTCCGCCAGTACCTGCGTGAGCGCGTGGTGGAGAGCGTCCAGGCGGGGGCCGACGGCCTGCACATCGATGATCACCTGGGGACAGCGGGTGGCCTGTGGCTGGGAATCTGTTTCTGTGACCAGTGCGTCGCGGCGTTTCAGCATTACCTGCAGCTGCAGCCGGCCGAGACGCGTGTACGGTTGGGCGTCAACGCTCCGGCTGATTTCGACTACCGCGACGTCTTGCGACAGTGGCGCGCGGCAGCCGCTACAGACCAGCAGCGGCCGGTGACGCAACACCCGCTGTGGTCCGAGTGGACCGTGTTCCAGGGACGCGCCGCCGCGCAGTTCATGCTCGAGCTGCGTGAGCTCGCTGCCACCACCGCCGGGCGGCCCATCCCGGTCGGTGCCAATGCCGGACTCCTCTGGCCGCGGCACCTGGCCGATTATCAGGCGATCGACCTGTTCAGCGCTGAAACGGACCACCATGCCGGGGACACCCGACTCACGGATCTCCCTTTGGTGGCATACCGCATGGCGGACGCGGTCGAGCGACCGTATGCGGCCACGGCCGGCGGCGGGGACTGGGCGTACATCAAGGAGCACGAGCTGCCGGGGATCGTGCGCAGCTGGGTGGCGCTGGCGTATGCCGCCGGTCATTGCTTCATGGTGCCGCACCGTCAGTGGTGCTACACGGCCGAGAAGGGTACGCACTGGTACGACGGACCCGCCGATCGATTCGCGCCGCTGTACCGTTTCGTACGCGCACACGCCCAATGGCTGGACGGCTATCACAGCCACGCCGACGTCGCCGTGGTCCTGCCGCATCAGTCCTTTGCCCAGGATCCGCAGCGCTGGTTTGACATGCTGCAGCAACTGGCAGCCGCCAACGTCTCGTACAGAATCGTCCTCACCGGAGACGAACTGGTCGACCGCCCGCTCACGGCGTCAGCGCTGACCGGCGGCCAGCTGTGCCTGGTTCCCGACCGCGCGAGCCTGCTGCCGGCCGACGCCGAGTTGCTCGAGGCTTATGCCGCAGAACACACGACGTACGCGTCGGTGCCCGAGGTGCTGTCTGCCGTCGCGCCCGCGGTCCGCGTCCAGGCCGATGGCATGGTTCGAGCGCTGCCGCGGATCGCTGCAGGGTCGGCCGTCGTGCATTTGTTGAACTACCAGTACGATGTCAAGCGGGACGATGTGACGCCAATCGCCAACGTTGCGGTCCAAGTCGACCTGCAGACGCTGGGTGTCGCGGGCGCCGCGACGTGCCGGGTGCTGGCGCCCGACGCGCCGCCGCAGACCCTGCCGGTCGATGCCGGCAGGGTGACGGTACCGCAATTGGGTTTGTGGAGCCTGCTCGTGTTCTGACACGCAGCGCGACGGCCGCCCGCGCTCCGCCGCCACCCCGGCGCCGGGCCCTACCGCGCCGGTGGCGCAACGATGCGCACCAGCTGTTCCATCAGCAGGTCCGCAATGACTCGATGGCCGCGCGCATCCGGGTGCAGGCCGTCGGGAAAGAACTCCAGCCGGGAGCGGTCCTGGTCGAACGCCCGGTAGACGTCGATCAGCGCCACGTGTTTCTCAGCAGCCACGTCTCGCATCGTCTGGGCGTAGTCCCGGACCAGAAAGTTGATGCCGTGCTTGCGGTACGGCTCGAGATGCATGCCCCAGTACCGCTCGGTCATCGGCGGACAGGTCATCAGCACAACCGTGATTCCCGCTTCACGCAGGCGATCGACGAGCGTACTCAGCGCCGCCTGGAACTGTTCGCGTGCCACGCGCGGCGTGTCCGCGAACCCGTTCGTCTCCGGCCGATAGAATCCCGCCTCGTTCCCTCCGAACATGACTGTAACGATGTCCGGCTTGTGGACCAGCACGTCCGCCTCCAGCCGCTTGAGCGCCAGCGTGACGATGTCACCGTTGACCCCCGCGTTGACGACCTCGATCGTCTTACCCAGTTTCTGGGTGAGTTCCCGCCGAGTGATTTCCCGGAATGTCTCTGGCTCGGTCACGCCAGCCAGTTTCACGCCGTTGGTGATCGAGTCCCCCAGGGCCACGATCCGCACCGCGTCCACCATCTGCGCACTCCCTGACTCGGAGCCTGCCGCCTCACGACGCTTCGCCGGCTCTTCTACGGCGGCGGCCCGCCCCCCGCTGAACGTAACCACCACCAGCAGCACCGCAGCGATCGGGTACTTCATGTCGCGGCCTCCCCTGCTGACAGGCTTCGCCGAGCGCAGCGCCCCCAACGGCCTGCGCTCGCCATACCCCGGGTCCCAACACACTCAGCGTTCACCATACCATACCGCAGCCACCCGCTGCCACACGCAGTCCACTGCCCCATTCCGACACGCGGTTCTTTTGCCGTATCATACGGCATCCCGCATGTCGCGCCGCGTTTGGTGTTTGGTGTTTGGTGTTTGGTGTTTGGTGTTTGGTGTTTCGTGTTTGGTGTTCCGCCTGGCCGCTGGCCGGTTATCGCGAACCTCGGCAAGGCCACGCGTGTCTAAGCCAGCGCCGCGTCGACAACCGTGGGGTGACCCGCGGCCGCCTGACATTCTGAGGAGGAATCCGACGTGGCACAATGGTACGAAACGCTGTTCGCCAACTACGGCCAGGCGTATGACAAGGAGTGTTTTACGCAGGGGACGGTGGGCGAAGTGGATTTCGTCGAGCGTGAGCTGGGATCGGACCGGTCCAAGTTGATTCTGGACATCGGTTGCGGCACGGGGCGTCACGCCATCGAGCTTGCTGGGCGCGGCTACGGTGTCACCGGCTTTGACCTTTCGGAGGGGCAGATCAGGCGGGCGCGGGAGAAGGCGGCCGCGGCGGGTGTGGCGGTGGATTTCCAGTGCCGCGATGCGACACAGCCGCACTTCGAGGGTGAGTTCGACGCCGCGCTGATGTTCTGCGAGGGCGCGTTTCCACTCATGGAAACGGACGAGAAGAACTACGCCGTTCTGGTCCACGCCTGCGCGGCCCTGCGCCCGGGCGGCAAGCTGCTCATGACCACCCTCAACGCCCTCTACCCGCTGCTCCATTCACTCAAAGACTTCTACGACGCGAACAAATCGGGCACGACCGCCGGCGAGTTGACCTTCGACCTGGCCACGTTCCGCGAGTGTGCGGAGTTGACCTTCACGGACGACGCCGGCCACACGCACACGATCAGGACAAGCGAGCGCTACTACACGCCGCCCGAATTGTGCTGGCTCCTGCGGACCGCCGGATTTGCCCAGGTCGGCATCTTCGGCTGCCACCTCGGTCAGTTCAGCCGCGAGCATCCGCTCACCCCCGACGATTTCGAAATGCTCGTCGTGGCGGAGAAGACCGCGTAGGGTCTACCGCGCCCGGATCTGGGCCGCCGTATCGGTCTGGAGTTCGGGCACCGTCAACGGCAATCCCCCGCCGCGCGCTTCGACCTGATCGGTGCGCACCGGCACACCCTTCCAGGTATCCCACCACTCGACATCGTACGGCCCGTCGGCCAGTCCCCGCACGACCAGCCGAAAGCCGGCCACCGGCGGGACGGTGCCCTGGCCGTGCTGGTACCACGAGCTGTCCAGGTTCTGGAGCCACAGGATGGCCAGCGGCTCGCTCTTCATGCCGCAGACGAGCACGTTCGGCCGGACCAGCACCTGGCAGCCGGTGAACCGATAACCGCTGGCTGTCACCCAATCCCGCCCGGAGTTCTCCACACGGATGCGGTGTGTCCCGGCCGGGATGTCCACGGCCACATCCTCGTCGTAGGTTGTCTCCCACAACTTCCACTGCGGCCGGTAGACGCTCTCCTTCCCGAGCCCCTCGCCGCAGGGCAGTTCGCGTTCGCACTGCAGGTCATCGTCCACCCAGATTTTCAGCAGCCCGGATGCCGAGACCCGCCCCACACGCACAAGGAACTGGCCCGGCGCGGGGTAGTCGACCACGAATGTCGGCGGATTCCTGATGTCCTGATGCGACTGGCCGTGCAGGAGCTGCTGAGGCATCCGCTCGTCCTCAATGCTTCCATCGCGACGGATCACGAACTCACTGTGTTCGGGCTTTCCCCAACGACTCGCCGGTGTGATCGCGATGTCGCGGGTCTGCGGCGGCCGCTCCGCCTCCACGAACTCCGGCGGCTCGGTCTCCAGCAGCGTCCAGCGGGCGGAACCGAGCGGCACGTCCTGAGTGAACCGCGCCAGCGCAGTGAAGTGGAAGTAGAGGTCCAGCGGTTCGATGTAGTTTTCGTGCCACCAGGGCATCGGGCCGCCCGCAGCGAAACTCGTCAGTCCGGCCCAGAGTGCGTTGTGAATCGCCCACCCTTGCGGGTCCTTGTCCGCCGTGCTGGAGTGGCTGCGAATCCCGAACTCGCCGAAAATATGCGGCTTGTCGAAGCGTTTCCACTGATGCAGGCAGTAGCGGCGGACCGCCTGTGCCACGTTGTTGTCATCGTTCGTGTAGCAGTGGGTCTGGACAATGTCGATGTTCTCGAGGTCCCAGTACTGCTCCGGTCCCGTGTTGCTCCAGAAGCTGGTGGTGATCAGATGCCCGTAGGGGTCAATCGACCGGAGATAGTCCGACATCTCCTTGTGCCAGGGGAATTTGACCTCGTCGGACGCGCCCTCCCAGCCTTCCATCTCGTTGCCGAACTCCCAGCACAGGACGTGCGGGCTGTAGCCCCAGCGGGCGACGGTGTAACGCAGCCGCTTCTGATAGTGGCGTCGCGCCACCTCGTGCGTAAACCAGTCGCTCGGCGTCGGGCATGGCCCGCCGTTGCGGGCGTTGAACGGGTTGCGCTCCCATCCCGCTTCCCGGAAATCCTGATGGGTGTCCATGCACAGCATGTAGTACTGGCCTAACTCGGCGGCCAGCTCCAGCGTCTGGTCGATCCGCGCGGCGACATCCTGCCGGTACCAGCCGATCCGGTCTTCCCATTCGATGCCGAAACCGCTCGAACTCATCCACCAGCGGTTGAAGTTCTCACCGGCCGCCGCGAACTTCCGCATCGCCTCGGCTCCCCGTTGCCCGGTGGTATGGTAGATCGGCAGGTTGTGGCCGATGGGGAAGAAGCCGTCGCCGTTGTCAAAGGCCAGGTAATGCGGATCGCTCTTGCTCGTGCGGACGAAGCCGGGGCGATTGCCCGGGGTGCACTCCACCGTCCCGCCACCCCCGGTGATCTCACCGCTGCGGTCGCGCAGTCGCAACTGCCACTGATAGCTGCCGATCTCCTGCGGCGTGAACCGGACGCGCCATCCGCTCTCCTGCTGGGGAATCAGCACCTCCGCCCCGTCCGCGACCTCGCAGCGGTGTTCGACAGCGACGAAGCCGGGCACCACGCACTGCCGGCCAGAAGGGGTGGTGAACAGGGCGTCGAGCTGCACATCGTCCGGGTCGAAGGGGTTGTCGTAGGTCGCGTCCAGCGCGACACACAGTTCGAGCTTGCTGTATTGCGGCACGCGCGCGGTGGCGGGCGTCACCCCGTGGATCGCCAGCGGCTGGCGGCCCGGCTCGATCTGACCGGGATATCGGGCCGGCTGCTGCGCAAAGGAAATCGTGTACTCCAGCACCACCGTCTCGCCCACCGCGAAATCCCGGTCCAGGAGGTTGAGGCGAAACGCGTAGGCCCGATCGCGCTTCTCCCACTCCACCTGACGATAGCCGGGCAGCCCGATACAGAGGCTGCGTCCTGCGCGCAGTTCCAGCAACACGCTCTTGGCGGTAGTGGCGGGGGTAGCGGCCAGGGTGCCGTGCGCCGCCGGGGCGCACCAGACGCGTTCCGAACCCTCAAACTGATCCCGGCGCCCCGACAGGTGCAGCCAGATGCCGCGTGTCAGCTTCAAGGCCGCACTCTTCTGGATTTCACAGCAGACGCGCAGTTGGCCGTCAGCCGGCACGACCTGGAGGGTGTATTTGACTGGAGGCGAGCCGTCTTGCGCCGAGAACGTGCCCCGCAGCGTGACCGCGCCGTTGTCGGTCAGCGCCGGTGGGGCCTCCACTTCCCCGCCCGTCAGCGTCTCGTAGATCCACTGGTCGTGCCAGAGCACCATGTCCCAGGCAAACTCGGCCTCACCTTCGATGCCCGCGGTCCACCTGCCGCCGTCGAACCGGACATACTCATCGCCGCACCGCCAGACGTAGCCGCGATCGGTCGACTCGAGCGGCTGGGCCACCGCCACGCGCAGCAGCCCACCGACCGACAGCACCAGCAACAACAGTGATCGCATGGTGATATCCTCGTCATGGCACAATCTGCCAGCCCGGTCACCGCGCCCCTGAGCGGCCGGATGACAGAGCTGACCAGTTGACCGTGTTACGGAGACTGGCCGCTTCGCAGGAGCTCCAGTTCCCGTTCGGCCTGCGTGCGTACGGCGGCGTCTGGCGGAGCGGGGCTTTCGAGCACCTTCGTGAACTGTTCCTGTGCCAGGTCAGCTTTGCCCATCGCCTTGTAGCACAGCCCCAGCTGGCAGTGTTCCCACGAGTGGTCAGGCGCGTGGGGCTGGCCGGTACCCAGGTTTTCAGGCCACTGCATGGCGAGCTGCAGATCGCTGATGGCCGTTTCGTAGTCCTCGCGTTCCAGGGAGCGTTTCACACGTGCGCGGAGCGTCTTCTCGTACAGTTCGCGTGCGCCGGTCCAGCCTTCCCACGGATGGAACGTATGGCGTTGCAGGATCTCCAGCGCCTCGTCGTATTGCCCGACGGTGGTGTGGTAACCGGCACGCGCGAGCAGCACCCGGAAGTCGGCCTGCACGCCGGGGGCCGCCTGCTGGAACAACCGGTCGCGCTGCGGATGCTTGCCCTGGAGCTCGTACAGGCGATCCAAGGCCAGATAGTAGGCACTGTCGTGCGGGTCCAGCGCCAGCGCCGCTTCGTACTCGGCCTGCGCCTTTGCGTAGTCGTTGAGTTTGTGCCAGTAGATCTCGCCGAGGTTGCGGTAGAGAACCGGGTAGGGCGGCTGCTGCTCGCGCGCGGCCACGAGGTACTTCAGCCCCTCCTGCCACTGCAGCTTGGCGGTCAACAGAGTGCCCAGGTAATACTGCAGCTTCCAGTCGTTGGGGCAGTGCCGCAGACCGGTTTCGAGCACGGCCAGGCTCTCCGTGCGGAACGGGAAGACGTAGTCGGGCGCCAGCTCGATCCCTTCCGCGTAATGGGCTCTGGCTCGGTCCGCGTCGCCAGACCGGTCCGCCAGATAGCCCTGATAGAAACAGACGAGCGGGTGCGGCGCGGCCCCGGGCTGCCCGCGGTACTGTTCCAGCACCGCGGCCGCGTCGCTCACCAGGTTCATCTGCAGGTAATCGCAGGCCGCTTCGAGATAATACTGCGGATCGTTCCGCAACACGCCCAGCGTGTCCGGTTGCGCGGCACCCAGGAAGAACTTCTCGAGTGCTGCGAGGCTGTCGAGCGGATCGATGGCCAGCACCTCGTCCACGCGACGCAGCGCCTGGTCCACCTGCCCCTGGTGCCGTTCGAGGCAGGCCAGCATGACACGCGTCTTGAGGTCGCCTGGATTCTCGCGCAGCGCGCGTTCGAGACGTTCGTGAGCCCGGCTGGAATCGCCCGCCGCGATGGCCACCGACGCCTGGACGAACGGGGCAATATGGCGGTACGCCGCCCGGCGTCCCACAAGGTCCAGATCTTCGTCGACGCGCTGCGAGATGCCCAGCGCAATGCGGCTCAACGCACGGTAGTAACGCGCCGTATAGTCGTCATCATTGCGACGCAGCGCCTGGTCGGCGCACTGCAGCGCTTCGCGGAACCGCCCGTTCCTGTAGTGGATCACGGCCAGCCAGCGCAGGGCGGGGGTGAAGCCCGGGTCGGTTTTCAACGAGCGTTCGAGCAGCGTCACGGCGCGCGGCAGGTTCCAGTGCTTCATGGCATAGTAGCCGGCCAGGCAGAGTTCCTCCGCCGATGCGTTCGCCCCGGTCGGCATCTCCGGCTCCAATTCCGGCGGCGGTACTTCCTCCCGCTGCGGACTGTAGCTGAGCAGTTCCCGATCCTGACTGTCGCGCAACTCCAGGCGGCAGGACTCGAAGTCCCCCGTGTAGTCCAGCGCGGTCCGCCAGCTCTCGCCCGGTTTGATGCTGAGCGTCTCGCGGCAGAGCTCCTGATCCCCAGAGCGCACGGTGACGGTCGCCTCGGCCAGCGGCCGGGTGACATTGAGCGCTACGTGCAGTTGCCCCTCGCGGGCGACGAAATTGACCGCCGCCTCGCAGTTCCCGTGAACGAACCCGTCCATGTCCTGGATCGGATACCAGTACTCGTCCCAGCTCTCCTGCAGGTGCGGCTCCATGATCCAGCTGTCGCCTTGCGTCAGCAGCCGGCCGGACTGCAGCTCGATGTACTGCCCGTCCTCGTCGGTCAGAATGTTCTCCCAGATCAGCCCGCTGCGGGCCGTGCCCCAGGTCCAGAACTTCTTGCCGAAGCTGTCGTGCCGCGACGCGAAATGCACACTGCCGCACTGGCGCTCGTGGTTGTACGCAGCCACATAGTCGGCCGGCGTGCCGCTGAAATAGTCGAACGCGTGGGGCGTGTTCTTGTACCAGGACACGTCCTGCCCCGCGTGGACCGGCCACGCCTGCGGTTCGCGCCGACTCCCGGCATACGTGTAATCGGTCGGCGAAAACGTCACCTGCGTATCGGGCCAGGCGTGCACCGCCGCGTTGGCCCAGAAATAGGCGTTGTTGTCGGTCAACGTCGGGTTGTACAACAGCACCCGGTTCTGGAAGTACGATCGGTCCGGAAACACGGTCGTCGCCACCGCCCACCGCATCCGCCGCACCCATTCGCGCGCCCCTACCACACAGGTCACGCTCCCGTCGTCGCCGTGCAGCACCTGGTATTGCACCGGGGATACCGTGTTGACCGTGTGCCCCCGCGTCGGGAAATTCCACTCGATCCCGCCCGACAGCCACGCACCACGCAACGCTACCAGCCCGGGCTTGATCACATGGTTGTGATAGATGAAATCGTAATCACTGTTCGTCTTGTCGTGCGCAGCATAGATCCGGCCGCCAACATCCGGCAATATGATCACCCGGATGTAATCGTTCTCCAGAACGACGGCACGATACTGAGCGCTCACCCGGTTCGCGCTGATCTCGGTCTGCATCGGATACGGGTAGACGTTGAGATCCCACAACGGCGGATTCTGGTCCTCTGCACCAATCCGGTACGTCGGAATGTCCAGCGTGATTTCACGAACCGACGTGCCGCCGGCCTGTGCCACAGACGTCGCCAGCAGCACCATCATCCCCCAGTATCGCATCGCGTCCTCCCCAGCCTCGGAAACTGCCGTGCAGACAGAAACACCTCACACAGTTCACTGCAGCTACTGCTGGTATGCCCGGAAAGCGGCCTGTTCCTGTTCGATGGTCGTCTTGCCTTCGCAGATCACAAAACGCGTCTTGTAGTCCAGCGGCTGGCCTTTGACGAGCGGTACAATTGTCCAGCCGGGAAAGGCCAACGAGATGCAGGTGGAACCGTAGTACCGGAAGTTGTTCGGATAGAGCGGCGTGGCTTTCGATTCGAACATCATGATGGTTGTGAAGTCGGGGGTCGCGGCGCCGGCGGCCGGGTACTTGCCGTATAGCGCCATCCAGGCGGCATCACCCCACGCGTTCTGATCGGTCACCCGTTCGACGACCGCCAGATCGTCGCCTTGCCATTTGTCCGGATTCGGATGGACGGCGCGCATCGAAAACTCCTTGATGTCCGGATTCAAGCGGACCGTCATTCCGCCATAGCCGCCGTAATCGACCTTCTGGCGGCCGGCAATGGCCACATCGTCGACGAGTGCCTCAAGTCGCACGTCAACATCGACCGTGCGGCTCCGGGATCCGGGTGTCCCGGTGGTCCGGGAGGTGCGAATCGTAACCGTCTCGTTGACGATGGCGGCCGGGTCATCGTCATAGCGCCAGACGTTGACGGCTTGAAGCACAGCCCCCTCGGCGGCGGCCTCCATCTTCGTAATCCTCTCCGGATACGCGCGGATCTTGCAGACGGCCCACAGGTCGCCGATCTTGTCGTGGTGGCGCACTTCGCACCAACTCCACCACAGACTGCGGTGATGCACGTGATCTTCCGGGTAGTCGGCCGTGAGCTTCTCGCCGTGGAACCCGTACAGCGGATAGATGTAGTCGCTCCGCTCGCCCCCGAACCGGCTGCCGTCGGTGAAATAAGCGCCGTTGTAGGGGCTGTCCTCTTTCCCGAAATGGGCCGCTTCCACTCCGGCCGGGAGCGGCACCTCGCCGAACCGATACGTCAATACCGGCTGCCCCTGCTCGGTGATCGTGTAGCTTCGTGTTGCTTCGTCCACAGAGAATGCCAGCGGCTCCTCCGCCGCGAACAGCGATGCCGGAACGCACAGCGCCAGCAGCATGACGATCCCGCGCCTGCGATTGACCATTTGTTGTGACTCCTCTAGCGGCAGGTTGCAGAACCCGCCATGCAGACAGCCTGCACCGTCAGACGGCGGTTGAACGTATTAGACGACGCGCACAGGTGGGTCGTCAAGGACCGCGCTCGCCGGCCGGAGCGCGGACAGAGCGCGGATACTCCTCCATTTGCGTTTTGCGTTGGGCGTTTTGTGTTCGGGTCCGGCGGACCTGCCACCGGCGCCCACCGCGCGGGGCGTGCCGCAGCGCGTCTAGGTGTCCAATGACCACCCCTCCCGATACTCGCGGCGCAGCAGCCGATTGGCCTCCTGGTCGTTGGCAAACTCACACCGCGCCCCGTCCCAAACGAGCTTGCGGCCCAGGCGCAGCGCGATGTTGCCCAACAGGCAGGCTTCGGTGAGCGGCCCGGAGTGGGCGACGAAATCGGATCCGGCGGGCGGACCGCCGCGGCAGGCGCGCACGAACTCCACGTCGTGCCCTGGCGACCGCGCCAGCACTTCGGGCGGGCGGCCATATTCCCGCATGCGTGTTTCAGGCACCAGGCGGTGTCCCATGAGCACCCCGTTGTCGCCCAGGAACAGATCCTCCGTCACCTCGCGATCGGCCTCGAGTCCCGCGGGGCGGGGCGGCTGGGCGCCGCCGCTGAGCCAATGCAGTGTGACAGGCGGCATGTCGCCGCGGGCAGGAAACTCGTAGTGCACGTTGAACACTCGCGGATAGATCTCCGGGTTGACCTGATCGCACTCCGCCTCGACCGTCGTCGGACTGCCCAACTCGAGCGCCTTGAAGATCGTCGACAACTTGTGGCAGCCCAGATCGCCGAGTTGCCCCGTGCCGAAGTCCCACCAGTCGCGCCAGCGCCAGGGATGGTAACACGGATGGTACGGCCGGGCCGGTGCCGGGCCCAGCCAGAGGTCCCAGTCCAGCCCCTCGGGGACGGGCGGCGTGTCCTGCGGGCGTCCCGGACCTGCCGGCGGATCCCAGAATCCCTGCCCCCACGGCACATACACTTCGCGCACCGGGCCAATCGCATCGTCCAGGATGTACTCCTGAATCATCCGCGCCAGGTTCTCGGCCTGCCCTTGATTGCCCAGTTGGGTCGCCACCTTGGCCTGCCGCGCCGCTTCGGCCACCGCGCGGGCTTCGGAGACGGAATAGGTGAGCGGCTTCTCGCAATACACATGCTTGCCGCGCCGGATCGCCGCCATGGTGATCACCGCGTGCGAGTGGTCCGGCGTGGCCACCATGACGGCGTCCACATCCTCTTTTTCCAGCAGCTCACGGTAGTCCACGTAGGTGCGGCAGCCGTGATACGTGCCGCGCTCCTGCTGGTCGGCATAGCGCCGCTCCACCTCGCGCCGCGCCGGTTCGCGACCGGCCTTCTGCAGGTCCTTGCCCTGGTTCCAATTCCAGGACATATACCGATCCCCCTCGCGATGCACGT
>DAISIS010000105.1:0-13237 GCA_036821925.1 Pirellulaceae bacterium | reverse complement strand
GCCTTCACTTTCCAGTCCCGCCCGTGGATGCGGACGAACCGATTGCCGTCGAGAATCTGGCGTCCGAGCGTGCCGTGTGCCTGATAGCCGACGAACAGAATGGTCGCGTCGGCGCGGCCGATATTGAGCCGCAGATGGTGCTTGATGCGCCCGGCCGAGCACATCCCGGACGGCGCCATGATGATGCAGGGCTCCTTCCGCTCGTTGATGGCCTTCGACTCCTGCACGCTATGCGCCATCTGCAGCCCGGGGAACCCCAGCGGCGGTTCGTGCGCCGTGATCAACTGCCACGTCTCCTCGTCAAAGCACTCGGGATACTTGCGGAAGATCGTCGTCACATCGACAGCCATGGGGCTGTCGAGGAAGATGTCGGTCTGCGGAATGCGTCCGCCCCGCACGAGACGACCCAGGTGATAGATCAGTTCCTGTGCCCGCTCCACCGCGAACACCGGAATCACCAGATTGCCCCCCCGCGCCCGCGTCTCCCGGATGATCGCCTCCAGGTGCGCCGCCACGTCGCCATTGTTGCCATGGTCGCGATTCCCATACGTGGCTTCCATCACCACGTAGTCAGCCTGCTCAAACAGCGCCGGATCGCGGATCAGCGGCTTGCCGGTCTGGCCGATGTCGCCGGAGAAGATGATCAGCGATTCGCGCCCCGCATCCCGCACGCGAAACTCCAGCATGGCGGAACCGAGGATGTGGCCGGCGTCGTGAAACGTCACCGTTGTCGCGCTGTTGATCGCCACCGGCTGCCCATACAGCACCCCCTCAAACAGCGGCAGCGCCCGGTCCACCTCCGTCTCGGTGAACAGCGCGATTTCGGGATGCTTGCCGCGGCGTCCTTCCTTCTCGTGCCGCTTCTTCTTGAACCGCGCATCTTCCGATTGAATCCGCGCCGCGTCCCGCAGGATGATCTCGGCCAGTTCGACGGAGGGACGGGTGCAGTAGATGGGGCCGCGGAATCCCTCGCCGACCAGCCGCGGAATCAGTCCGCAGTGGTCGACATGCACGTGCGTCAGCACCAGCGCCTGGATGTCCTGCGGCGGGATCGGCGACGGCAGCCAGTTGCGGTCCTGGTAGGGCCGCTCCTGAAACATGCCGCAGTCGACGAGGATCTTGCCCGCCGCGGTTTCCAGGCAGTAGCGCGAGCCGGTGACTTGACGATTGGCGCCGAGGAAGTGCAGCTTCATGATCGCGAGTTCCACCCTGTCAGAATTGCCCGGTCTGGGACTGGAAATGTGTCGGCTTGCCGAGAGTCGGGCCGCCGCGGGCGATCCAGTCAGCGGTCCAGGCGATCATCTGTGCCGGGGCGATCTGGGGGCGACCCAAGAGCGCGTACGCGGCCTGTCCGTTGCTCAGCAGCGCCTCGTCTCGCGCGCGGCCCGCCAACGTCACCGGCCGCCCCATCCGCTGCGCCAGCTCGGTGGCGACGTCGCGGGTGGACAGCACATCGGGCCCGGCCAGATTCAGCACCCGGGCCGGGCTCGCCGCGTGCGGCAGCGCCCGCAGCGTCATTGCGTTGGCGTCGCCCAGCCAGATCACGTTGACGGCGCCCATGGTCACATCCACCGGCGCCCCGGCCTGGATCTGCTGCGCGAGATCGACCAGCACCCCGTAGCGCAGCTCCGTGGCGTAGTTCAACCGCAGGATGACGACCGGCGTCTGTTGGGCTTTGCTGTAATACTCGTAGATCCGCTCCCGGCCCAGCGCCGACATCGCGTACTCACCGTCCGGGCGCGGTGCGTCGCTCTCCCGGCTCCCCCCGGAATCGCACGGGACGAGGCCGTACACGTTGCCGGTCGAGAAGGTCACAATCCGGCTGTCGCGATAGCGTCGGCAGACCGCCACGGGGATGCAGCAGTTGGTGGCCCACGCCAGCTCGGGGGCCGTCTGCGTGCCGAACTTGAAGCCGGACATGGACACCACGTACGCCGCGTCGGGCAGCGCCTGCACGGCGCGGTCGTCCAGCAGATCGCCGACACGGGTACGCACTCCCCAGGCCTCCAGGCGGGCGCGCACGGCCGGATCGCGGAAACGCGAGACGCCGTACACCTGGTGCCTGACCCCCGCCAGGTCGAACGCCCGCCGCGCCATGCGGGCCATCGTCGGCCCCATCTTGCCGGCGACTCCCAGGAACACCAGGTCGCCGTCCAGGGCCCGCAGCGTCTCCACGACCTGCTCGGGCGGGCGGCTGAGCTGTTCCTCCAGCGTCTCCACGTCGGTCGGGCCGGGCAGTTGCTCTGCAGCAGAGAGGGACACGATTCGATCCTCCAGGGGCAGCCGTGAACAGGGGACAGGTCCGAGGCGCGCCGCGTCGCCTCAGGCCACACCGCGCATCTGCAGGTGCATCAGATCGTCCGGCGCCAGACGCTGCTTGTCCTGCTGCGTCAGGTGCGCCACGCCGGCCAGCGCCAGCATGAAGAGCTCGTCGGGCGAAAAACGCTGCTTGTCCTCCTGGGCCAGTTTGACGATCTTGCGCAGCGCCAGCACGAACAGCTCGTCGGCCGACAGCCGGGCCTTCTCCTCGTCGGTCAGTTCGAGGGTCCGGCGCAGTGCCAGCACGAACAGATGGTCCGTATCGAGTGCGGCGCGGTCCGCGTACGACAGCGAGGCGCCGCGCAGAGCCTGGACGAAAGCGAGATCAGCTTGCATGGTACAGGGGTCTCCGTCAACACAGCGTACCGGGCACGCCTCCCATCATAGCAGGTTCCGGCCCGCACTTCACACTCCCGCGCCTACCTGGCCATGCTGAGCCGGCCCGCGCCGACCAGGTGCAGATGGACGCCGTCGTGCAGGTAGGTGCAGTCCTGCCCCTGCTGCCGGGCGACGTGGAGCGACGTACGCACCCGCTGGATGAGCGCGTCTTCATTCTCGTCTTCCAGCGCTTCGGCTGCGCCAATGCTGACCGTGAAGTGGCGGCACGGGTAGCGCGCGTGCAGCTCGCAGCGCGCCGCTGCGGCGCGCAGGTGCTCCGCCACGGCAATCGCCCCGCGCATCGTGCACCCCGGCAACAGGAGCGACAGGGCGTCTCCTTCAAACCGCGCCGCATGGTCCATCTCACGCATCGCCGCCTTGAGGGTCAACGTGAGCGCGCGGAGCGCCGCGTGGCCGTTGTCGTCGCCGTACTGCGCGCGGATCTGGTCCAGATCGTCGACCTGCACAAACAGCACGCACAGCGGCGCGCCCCCCGATTTCCACTCGGACAGCCGGCGGCGCACATCCGACGAGAAGACGGCTGGCGAGGAGATCCCCGGATCGTGCGGCGCCGACGTCGGCGGCTCGTCCGGATGCTGCTCCGCCTCCTGCGCCCGCTCGTCCACCGGCACCACGCGCTGGCCGTTGTGTACGTGCGTGCAGTTGCGGCCCTGCCCCTTCGACACGTAGAGGGCGTCGTCCGAGCGGCCGATGACCGACGCGACGGTCTCGCCCGGCAGCAGTTCGGCCAGCCCGCCGCTGACGGTCACGTGCAGGCTCAGACCCTCGAAGTCGAATGTCCCTTCGCCCACCGCGCGCCGCGCATGCTCCGCAATGCGCATCACCTGCTCCACGTGGGCCGTGGGAAAGACGACGGCAAACTCCTCCCCACCGTACCGCGCCACCAGGTTCTCGGCCGGCACGCGCTGCCGCAGGATCTGGGCCACGCCCCGCAAGACCGCGTCCCCCGCCTGGTGACCATAGCTGTCGTTGAGACTCTTGAAGTGGTCGATGTCGATCATCATGATCGTCGCGGGCGTCCCTCGCTCCGCCATAGCCCGGCAGGCGTCGCTCAGCGCCTTGTCGAACGCCCGCCGGTTGGCCACCTGCGTCAACGCGTCGGTGCGCGCCTCCACCGCATGGTTCACCAACTGCTTGGCCTGCGTCTCCAGGCGGGCCTCGGCGGAAGTCAGCTGCTGCTGCATCCGCTCGTTCGATTGGATCAGCTTGTCCACCGCCTTCAGGACGGTCGCCGGCTCCTGGTCCTCGGACGCATGCAGCTCGTCCGTGATGCGCCCCATCAGCGCCTGGTGCTTGTCGACATCGGCCGCCACGTTGCGGGTCAGTTCCCGCAGCCGCTCCAGGATTTCGCGCGCCCGCTCCGCGCTGTCGAACGGACGGCTCAGACGCTGGATGCGCGGATCGTTGCCGCGCAACCACCAGCCACCCAGCAAGCCCACCAACACGGCGGTGCAGACGACCACGACATCCCACATGGTGCAGAAAATACCCCTGCTTCGACCGGCGGACCTGTGCGCACCCCCATTACCATCTAGGTCGCCCCGGGGGGCGAGTCAACGAAGAAGCCAGCGATTTGCTGGCTGTTTTGGCCCGCCGGTGACGCGCCGCAGGCCTCTCCCGGTCGGACGCTCTGTAGCGAGCGTAGCGCTGCCCTGTCTCAGCGGCCGGCGGGGGCGGCGGGGAGCGCCGGGCGCGACGCCGCGGGAGCGAAGCCGTAGCGAGGGGGGAGCACGGGGCACGCGGCGCGAGGCAAGGCAAGGCAAGGCAAGGCAAGGCAAGAAATAAAAAGGCTCCCGGAAGTACATGGTGTCCCAGGGGGGCAGAGGACTTCGCACTTGTTCCGGGAGCGATTGGACGGGTACGCCGCGCAGCATCCTTGCTGCGCGTACGGCCCAGATTCGATTACCAGCGATCACACAGTTGACGCCACGACTGTCGGCCTCCATGCCGGCCGCCGCGGCGCGGTCTGCAGACACGTTACGGACACGTCTCCTATGCGGACTCGGCTGCGTATTCGTTGGGTGTCAACACCAAGCTGTTGCCGAGAACTCGTGGGAGGCTGATGTTCCTCACTTGGCTTTCTGCGGCAACCGTTTCGTGTCAACGAGGCGGGAGAATATGGCATTCGTCGAAAACGGTCAAGTGCGTTTTTTTTCCGGTCAGCGTGGGGGGCGCGGCCGACGTCGGGCGGCTGCCGCGGGCGCGGTGCGGGAGCGGGAATTGTCGGACGTGGACTTTGCGGTGGGGACGGTTATGCGGCATACTGATACCGTCCGGCCCGAGGCGCGGTGCAGGGGACCGACGACGATCTATCAGGAGTACCAGGCGTGAAGATTGCGGTGTTGGGGACAGGCAGCGTAGGCGGGGCGTTAGGATGTCGCTGGGCACAGGCTGGGCATGAGGTCTTTTTTGGTGCGCGCGATCCGAACAGTGGTGAGGCGCAAGCCGCGCTGGAGCGTGCGGGTGCCAGCGCGCGGGTGGGCACGTGTGCCGACGCGATCGCCGCGGCTCAGGCCGTGTTGCTGGCGATCCCCTGGGACCAGACGCGGTCCGTGCTGCAGGCGGCCCGCAGTCTGCGCGGCAAGATCCTGATGGACTGCATCAACCCGCTGACGCCCGATCTGATGGGGGTGACGCTCGGGCACACCACCTCGGCGGCCGAGCAGATTGCCGAGTGGTTTCCTGAGGCGCGTGTGGTCAAAGCCTTCAACACGCTCAGCGCCGCCACGATGGAGAACCCGCGGTATGGTGCGCAGAACGCCCACGTGTTCATCTGCGGTGACGACGAGGAGGCGAAGGGGACGGTCAAGGAGTTGGCGATGGTCCTTGGTTTCGAGCCGGTTGAATGTGGACCGCTGAAACTCGCGCGGCAACTCGAGCCCCTGGCGGCGCTGTATGTGTACCTGGCCGTGTTCCAGGGGTGGGGCGGCGACTGCGCGTTCCGGATGCTCAAACGGTAGACGTATGAAGCACGCCAGCTCCGAGCAGTTGTCGGCAATCGGTGCGGCCAGCACTGAGCGATCGCGCGCCGGGGACCGGGCGGATGTTCAGGCTGACCGCGTGGTGGAACTGCACGGCATCGTCAAGGACTACGGCCGGGTCTGTGCGCTGCGCAACGTCAGCATGACGATTGGCCATGGCGTCACCGGTCTGCTCGGTCCGAACGGGGCGGGCAAGACCACGCTGATCAAGGTCCTGCTGGGACTGGTGCGCATCTCTGCGGGGCGCGGCGCCGTGCTCGGGTATGACCTGACGAGCAGCGCGCGGTCGATCCGCCAGAACGTCGGCTACATGCCGGAGGACGACTGTTATATTGCCGGTCTGACGGGGGTCGAGATGGTGCAGTTCGCGGCCCGCCTTTCGGGCTATCCCCGCACCGAATCGCTGCGGCGGGCCCACGAGATCCTCGACTTCTGCGGCGTGGAGCAGGAGCGGTACCGCGAGGTCGACACGTATTCGACGGGCATGCGGCAGAAGGTCAAGTTCGCGCAGGCCCTGGTGCACGATCCGCCGCTGCTGATCCTGGACGAGCCCACGGCGGGGCTGGATCCGGATGAGCGTCTCGCGCTGTTGCACCGCATCAGCACGCTGGCGCACCGGGCGGGCAAGACGGTCCTGGTTTCGACGCACATTCTGCCCGACGTGCGCGCGATCTGCGACACGGTCGCGATCCTGGCGCAAGGGGAGGTGCGCGTGGTCGACTCGCTCGAGCGACTCAGTCAACCGGCGTCGCCGGCGGTGCATGTCCGGCCGTCGCACGACGCGGCGCCGCTGATCCGGCGTGTGGAGGCAGCCGGGGGGCAGGTCGCCGTCAACGACGACGGATCGCTCCAGATCGTGCTGGGCGGAGCGGACGCGGCGCGGCAGGTCTGGCGGCTGGCGGCCGAAGCCGGCGTGGGGCTGCGCTCGCTCATGCCGTCCCGCAATTCGCTGGACCAGATCTTCCTGGACGCTGTTCGAGGAGACGGTCGTGCCGATTCATGACGTGGGGTATCGCCCCTGGGAGCACGCGGGGCATAGCAGCATGGCACGCTGGGCGGTCATCACCGCCGCGGGGATGCGGCTGGTCTGGAAGAACCACTGGCTGCGGCGCATGTTGATCCTGGCCTGGTTGCCCGCCGCCGCGCTGGGCCTGGCCGTGTTCGTGTATGAGCAGAGCTTCGAGCACCGCGAACTGCAGCAGGAGATGCCGTTCCTGCTGGGGCTGTTGTCCGAATCGGACGGGGCGATTGCCACCTGGGCCCTCGCGACGACCGGGTCGGACGAGGCGCTGCGGCGGGTGGTCGAGGATGTGTCGCTGATGCGGGCCAGTCGGAATCAGGACCGCGGGCAGGCCGAGATTGAGCAGACGCTGGTCGAGCTTCTCCAGGACCAGCAGATCCAACCGGGCTCGCGGGCGGCGCACGGGGTCGCGCGGCACCACGTCTGGTCGCTGCTGCTGCTGACGTTCTTCCGCCATCCGCAGGCGGTGCTGATGGTCCTGCTGGTCGGCATGATCGCCCCGCCGCTGATCTCGCAGGACTTCCGCTCCCGCGCGTTCCTGCTGTACTTCTCCCGCCCCATCACACCGCTGGAATACGTCTGGGGCAAGGCGATCGTCATCTGGGGGTACCTGGCAGCGGTGACCACCCTGCCGGCGCTGGTGATGTACGTGATCGGCGTCCTGCTGTCCCCCTCGATCAGCGTGGTGCTCGATACCTGGGATATCCCGCTGCGCGTGCTGGCCGCCTCCGGTGTACTGCTGATCCCCACCACCTCCCTGGCCCTGTTCTTCTCGTCGCTGACGACGGAAAGCCGCTACGCGGGATTCGCGTGGTTTGCGGTCTGGGGACTGGGGTGGGCGGCCTACGCCAATCTGCAGGCGCTGGACCTGGGGCGGCAGTGGAGCATCATCTCGTTGTATCACGTGCTGGGGCACGTGCAGACATGGGTGTTCGGGCTGTCGACCGATCTGAATGCCGTGACCTCGTCCGCGACGCTGTTGCTGGTGGTCACAATCCAGCCGCTGATCGTGCTGCTGGCCCGCGTGGCCGCACCGATGCGGGTATGAGTGGTGTATGATCGAACTCCAGAACGTCACCAAGCTGTACGGCACCGTGATCGGAGTTAATGACATTACTTTGTCACTTGCTCCCGGTGCCTACGGGCTGGTCGGCCCCAACGGGTCGGGCAAGACGACGCTCTTGAACCTCATCACGGGCCAGCTGCGCCCGACCATCGGGCGCGTCCGCGTGCTGGGCCAGTCACCCTGGAAACAGGACCAGTTGCTGCGCACGATCGGGCTCTGCCCGGCGGTCGATGTGCTCTATCCCAACGTCTCGGCGCTGGAGTGGGTGAGTTACCTGGTGGAGCTGCACGGCCTGAGCAGCGCCGAGGCGTGGCGGCGCGCGGAAACGGCGCTGCGGGAAGTGGGCATGGAATCCGCGATGCGCCGCTCCATGGGCACCTACTCGCTCGGCATGCGCCAACGCACCAAGCTCGCGCAGGCCTTCGCCCACGATCCCAGCCTGCTGATCCTGGACGAACCGTTCAACGGGCTCGACCCGATCGGGCGTCACGAGATGACCGAAGTGCTCCGCCGATGGGTGCGCTCCGGCCGCAGACTGATCCTGGCCAGCCACATCCTGCACGAAGTCGAGGCGGTCAGCCCGAGCTTCCTGCTGATCCGCGGCGGGCGGGTGCTGGCCTCCGGACCGCCCGACGAGATCCGCGCCCTGCTGGCTGACGTGCCCAACGAGATCCGCATCCGGTGCGACCGGCCCACGTTGCTGGCCCGCGAGTTCGTGGAATCGGGGCTCAGCGAGTCCATCCGCTTCCTCGACCAGGGGGAGACGGTCCTGGTCTCGACCCGCAGCCCGGTCGCCGTGTTCGAACAGCTGCCCCGCTGGCTCGCCAAGCTCGACATCGAGGTCTTTGAAATGCGGTCGGCCGACGATTCGCTGCAACGGCTGTTCTCGTCGCTGATGCGGATCCATCGAGGAGAAGCCTAGATCATGTGGCACGGCGCCCTGGCGGTATTCCGGTTTGAACTGCGGCGGACCATGACCCTCAACCGGGTCGCCATCTGGCTGTTGCTGGTCCTGTTCCCCGTCTTCATTGTCAGCGTGATGAAGTACTACGAACCGGAGATCGAGGGCGAAATCCCGCGCGACGTGTTCAACTCGCCGCAGGTCCGCATGCAGCGGGAGTTGGCCAGGGGGGGGCAGGACGGCGACCGGGACGAGTCCGGCCAGGCGCAGCATCCTCGCGGCACGGCGGAGGTGGCCGAGCCGAACCCGATGGATCCGCTCTGGGGATTCGTCTTCTTCGGCCTGATCCCCGAAGTGATCACGCTGTTCGGGCTGCTGCTGTGGGTGCCCCCGCTGGTCCACGCGGAACTGGAGGGACGCACCTGGATCTACCTGGCCGTCCGCCCGCGCGGCCGCGTCAGCGTGCTGCTCGGCAAGTACTTCACGGCCATCACCTGGACAGCGCTGGCGGGCTGGGCCAGCACGACCGCGTGCGTCCTCATCGCACAACCCGGCTGCGCGCTGCGGCTGTGGGTGACCATGGTGGCCCTGGTGACGCTGGCCTGCCTCGCCTACGGCGCCCTCTACAGCCTGATCGGCGTTTGGCTGCACCGTCGCGCCATGGCGATCGCCGTCTCCTACACGCTGATCTTCGAGTTCCTCGTCTCCTTCATCCCCGCCGTGATCAACAAGTTCACGGTGCAGTACCGGCTGCGCAACCTGCTCTTCACCTGGATGGACTGGTGGGACCTGGTGCCGACCGAGGCCAGCACCCTGTTTCTGGGCAGCGAGCGGGCGTGGGTGCATGTCCTGATCCTGTGCAGCCTTGTCGCGGGGGTGCTCGGGATCGCCGCGCAGGTGATTCAGCGGCGGGAGTACGCCACCATCGCCGAGGTGTGACAGCGCCGCGCCGCTTCCGCCGGCTCACTCGTCCGCGTCCGCCGGTTCCTCAGGGGGTGGCGGGACGGCGGGGGGGGCGTTCCGGTCCTCGTCCTCCGGCAGCCGGTCGGTCCGGGGGCGGCCGCGCAGTTCGTCGGCCAGCGTTCCTTCCCAGAGCGGCGTGCCCACCGAGTAGGCGGCCCGCGCGATCGTGTGCGCTGCGACCGGGGCGGTCAGGAAGATGAAGGCGATGACCAGCAGGGCGCGCGTCACGATCATCAGGTCGCCGAAGTGGACGGCAACTGCCAACAGCATGCAGCCCGCCCCCAGCGTGGCCGCTTTCGTGGCCGCCTGCATCCGCATGAAGAGGTCGGGCATGCGGACCACGCCCAGGCCGGCCACCAGCATGAACGCGCTGCCCGTCACGATCAACACCGCGCACAGGATGTCATTCATCGCGCCCTCTCTTCTCCACATAGTGAGCGAAGGCCACGGTTCCCAGAAACGCCACCAGCGCCACCACCGTCGCCGCGTCCAGCAGAATCGGCTGCTCCGTGGCAATGTCGTACGCGGCGATGATGCCTACGGCGAATGTGCCGATCAGGTCCAGCGCCACCACGCGGTCGGGCAGGCTCGGGCCGCGAATCAGGCGGAGGAAGGCCAGGAACATGGCTGTACCCGCCAGGGCCATGGCCAGCGCTACGGCACCCTCCAACAGACCGGCAGCGAAGAGTATCATCGCAGCACCTCAAGCACGCGGCGTTCCAGTCCGTTCTTGATCGCCAGCCGCGCTTCATCCACGCTGCCCCGATCGACGTACATGACGTGGACATACAGCACCCGCCGATCGGCCGACAGGTCCAGGCTCAGACTGCCCGGCGTGAGCGTGATCAGATTGGCCAGCAGCGTGATCTCGGCGTCCGTCTGCGCGTCCAGGGGCACGGCAATCACCCCCGGCTGCATGTAGTGCGTCGGCGTCAGAATGTCGTACGCCACCCGCAGATTGGAGAGGATGAGCTGCCGGAGGTAGAACAGCCCGAACCGCACCACCTGCGGCACCTTGGCGAAGTAGCCGGAGGACCCGACGAAACGCTGCGCAAACCACAGCACCACGTAGCCCAGCGCGAAGCCGGCCGTGACGTTGGCCAGCGTGAAGTGTCCCGTCGCCACCGCCCAGGTCAGCGCCAGTGCCAGATTCCACATGAAGGCGCGCATCACATTGCTCCCATCACAGCCCGGATGTAGGTCTCCCGCTCCACCAGCTGCTGCGCAGCGCGCGTCGCCAACGCCAACACCGGCGCGGCGGCCAAGCCGATGCTTACCGTCAACACCGCCAGCGCGCCGATGGGCAGCAGCACTCCCCAGGCGCGCCCGGCAGACGCCGGACTGGCCGCGGCCGCCTGCGCGGGCCGCGGCTTCCAGAACGCTTCGGCCCAGATCTTGGCCATGGAGAACAGGGTCAGCAACCCGACGATCAGCGCGACGGCAACGATCGTGTACTGTCCGGCCCCCAGTCCCGCCTGAACCAGCGACAGCTTGGCGAAGAAACCGGACAGCGGCGGCAGGCCCGCCAGGGACAGCGCCGGGATGAGGAACAGGATCGCCAGCCCCGGCGACGAGCGATACAGCCCCCCCAGCTCCCGCAGCTCGAACGAACCGCCCAGCCGCTGCGCCGCACCGCTGACCAGGAACAGGTTCGTTTTGACGATGATGTGGTGGGCAATGTAGAACACCGAACCCGCCAGCGCCGCGGTCGCCAACGCGGGCGAATCTGTCAGGCCGGCCAGCCCCAGCCCCATGATCATGTAACCGATCTGGCTGATGATGTGAAACGACAGGATCCGGCGGAACTCGTGCTGCGCCGCAGCTCCCAGCACGCCGGTGACCATCGTGAACCCGGCGATCGTCAGGATCAGCGTGTGCACGTACCCCTGGTCCTGCACGAACAGCAGTGTGAAGACGCGGATCAGCGCGTACACGCCGACCTTGGTCAGCAGTCCGGCAAAGACCGCCGACACGGCTACCGGCGGCGTGTGGTACGAGGCGGGGAGCCAGAAGAACAGCGGAAACACCGCCGCCTTGATGCCGAACGCGATCAGGAACAACATGGCCAGCGCGGTCACGGCCCCCGACTGCGGCAGGCTGCCGAGCTTGCCCGCCAGATCGGCCATATTCAGCGTGCCGGCCAGACCGTACAGGATGCCGACCGATGCCA
Organism: Pirellulaceae bacterium; assembly: GCA_036821925.1. Lineage (GTDB taxonomy): Bacteria > Planctomycetota > Planctomycetia > Pirellulales > Pirellulaceae > JAAYDI01. The sequence continues at coordinate 1,417 of DAISIS010000105.1, read as the reverse complement.
GGAACACCGCCGACGCCAGCAGGTTGAGCGTTACATACTTGATGGCGCCACGCAGCTGGTCCGGCTCGCCCCCCAGCGCCAGCAGCACGAAGGAGGCCATCAACATGACCTCGAACCAGACGTACAGGTTGAACAGGTCGCCGGTCAGGAACGCGCCGCAGACGCCCATGAGCAGGACTTGCAGCAGCGGGTAGTAGCCGGCCGACTCCCGCCGGGGATCGATGCTCGCGAGCGAATACACCGCCACCGCCAGGCCGGTGATGCCCGCCAGCACCACCATGATGGCGCTCAACAGGTCAGCGACCAGCGTGATGCCGAACGGCGCAGGCCAGCCACCGACCTGGGTCGCACAGATGCCATCCGCCCAGACACGCTGCAAGAGCATCAGCCCCGCGACCAGCAGCGCGGCGGTCCCGGCGACCGCCAGCACGCGCTGCAGCCCGATGCGGCGCCAGGCCAGCAGCGAGACCGCCGCGGTCGTCAGCGGCAGAATTACGGGTAACACCAGTAACACATTCATCGATCGCTCATTTCCAGCTCGTCTGCGTCGTCACTGCCCACGGTCTGGTACGCGCGGTGAAACAGCACCAGCGCGAACGCCAGTACGCCAAAGCTGATCACGATGGCGGTCAGAATCAACGCCTGCGGCAACGGGTCGGCCGTCGGCACCACCGGCGCCGTGCTCCCGGCCGGCACAATCGGCGGCTGGGCGCGCGTCAGACCGGCCGCCGTGAAGATCAACAGGTTGGCGCCGTGCGACAGGAGCACCAGCCCGAGCACCAGCTTGAACAAGCTGCGACGCAGCATCATGTACACGCCCGCGGCGTACAGGCAGCCGATCACGATGGCCAGGAGCGTCGTCATGCTATTCCTCTTCCAGCGCGAGAATGATCGACGAAGTGATCCCCACAACCACCAGGTAGACGCCGAGGTCAAACAGCAGCGGGGTGCCGAGTGCGAGCGGGCCGAAGCCGGGTACCACAACATCGTGCCAGAGTCCGGTCAGCAGCGGCCGGCCGATCAGCAACCCCAGCACACCGCTGCCGAGCGCGACCAGCAGGCCGGCACCGATCAGCGTCCGGGGCTCCACCGCGAGAGCCCGCCGGGTGTCGTCCACGCCGAAGGCGAAGCTGTAGAGCACGATGGCGGCAGCGGCCACCAGGCCTCCGCTGAATCCCCCACCCGGCTCGTTGTGGCCGCGCAGCAGCAGCACCGAGAACAAGAGCAACAGGGGGAGCATGAAACGGGTGGCTGCGCGCAGGATGAGCGAAGTCATGGTGCGTCCTCCCTGCCACCCACCGGCGCAGACCGCCTGGCCAACGGGCGCAGCTTGAGCAGGGCATACACACCTACCCCCGCCACAGCCAGCACCGTGATCTCGCCCAGTGTGTCAAACCCGCGGAAGTCGACCAGGATC
>DAISIS010000104.1:0-13293 GCA_036821925.1 Pirellulaceae bacterium | reverse complement strand
TGCGCGACTCGATTTTGGCCACGACTGTGGCGCCCAATCCGGCGGCCAGGCGAGTGAGCCTGACCAGGGGCGTGTGCCCAATGGTGAGCGTGACATCGTCATAGATGCGAGTCATGCACTGTCTCCTGCAGGCGGTCTTCGGCAAGTGTCCTGCGCGACCCGGTTGCCGGGTTGCGCGCGCACTTGCCGTGTGGACGGCTTTGCGCTAGTATACGCTTGGGCTCCGCCAAGGCAAAGGGGCGGGCCCTTGCACGCACGAGGACGGCGGACGGCTCAGCATGCCAGGTTGGAGGAGGCCAAAGCGATGAAGGGCAAGGACGAATTTGCGGTTCAAGATCCGGAGACCGAGTCGCTGGAGGTGTTGCGGCGCGGGGTGCGGCGCGAGGTGACGCTGGTCTTTGCAGCGGAGGAGGTGGCCCGGCAGCTGTCCGTCCCCGGCTTTCTCGCGCTCGATGCGCGCTACGGTCGCCGCTGGCACGGCATCCTGACAGGCCCCCCTTCCGCGCTGCTGCAGTGGGCTGCGGCACAGCCGCTCGATGATCTGGAGATTGGCCCGCCCAGCCTGGAGCATCTGTTTCGGAGCTACTATCGCGTGCCGGAGGAGACGGCCTGATGCGCGGCCTGCTGCTCAAGATCCTGTACGAGGTTTGGCTCCCCACCCTTCTGTTTGGCCTGGGACTGTTCATCATCAAGGCGTTGCTGACCCATGTCCTGCCGCAGGTGATGCAGGGCATGGGGGAGGTTTTCGAGCAGTTCCCCATTGCGAAGACGCTCCTCACAGCGCTGCTGGGCACGGAGGCGGGCGACGCGATCACCGCGCGCACGATGCAGGCGTTTCTGTGGGTCCATCCCGCGGTGCTGGCGCTGATCTGGGGCCACGAAATCACCCTGTGTACGCGGATGCCTGCCGGGGAGATCGATCGCGGCACCATTGACGTCCTGCTCGGCTGGCCTGTATCGCGGCGACAGATCTATCTGTGCGAGTCCATCGTCTGGCTGGCGTCGGGAGTGCTGCTCATCGGGCTCGGCTACCTGGGGCACCGGTCCACGGCAGCCACCATGCCCGCGACGATGCGTCCGGAGTGGACCCGGGCGGCGCTGGTCATGGCGAACCTGTTCTGCGTGTACGTGGCCGTGGGGGGGATCGTCTTTCTGGTATCGGCGACCAGCGATCGGCGGGGGCGTGCGGTGGCCGTCGCGTTTGCGCTGGTCCTGGCCTCATTCCTGCTCAACTTCCTGGCCCAGTTCTGGTGGCTGGCCGGACACGTAGCGTTTTTGAGCGTCATGCAATACTATCAGCCGGCGGAGATTCTCAGCAGCGGAGCGTTTCCGTGGCGCGATGCAGTCGTACTCCTCACAACCGGCATGGTCACCTGGCTGCTCGGCTGCGAGATTTTCGCGCGCCGCAGCATCTGCACGCTGTAGTCGGGAACCAACGGCCGCAGAGAGCCGGCGCTGGTCTGCGGCCACCGGTGGATTGCGGGGGGACGAAGGCGACTCGGCACCCGGAGCCCGACCCCACGGTCCTGCGGCCCCCGTCAGTTGCTCTGGTGAGGCGGAGTTGCCTTTTGCCTGCCCGCGCCGAGTCCGATGGCCGGCACAGCCGTACCGATCGATTCGCGGCTCAGGTCGAACATTGTGAATCCGGCGGCTCCCAGTTCCCGGGCAAGGAAGATCTGTCCCACAGTGCGATCGTCGGCGAGCCGATACTGTCCGATGCCGGGATAGACCGGGATACGGCCGTCGACCAGTTTCAGCTGGTTTGTCACCAAGCCGATGAAGCTCAGGTCGCTCTCCGTGTAATCCATCGGGCAGACGAAGTCCAGGTAGCCGGCCTTGATCCATTCCGGCCAGTCCTGGGCGACCGATGCCCGGCAACTGGGGTAGGAGCCGAACACGGCGGCGGAGATCGCAATATCCGGCCGGATCTTCTTGGCCTCGTCGTGTACGGCCTTCACCAGGCGTGTGATCTGGTCGCAACGCCACTGGGTGTACTTTTCCTGCAGGTCGCCGGAGAAGCAGTCGGCCGGCCACTTGGCGACCGTGACGCCGGTCTGCGTTTCGAACCGGGACCGGCATCCGTCGCAGTAGCACTTGTCGCGATCGGGATAGCGGATGTAGTCGAAGTGGAGGCCATCGACATCGTAGAGGCGTGCCACCTCGAGCATGCTGTCGAGTTCCAGCTGGAAGTTTTCCGGATGGGAGGGGCACAGCCAGTTTTCGGGCTGGCCGTCGACAGCGACCTGATTGCGGTGTTCGCGCCGGATCTTGTTGACGAACTCGCGTGGTGCGGTCGAAAGGTTATAGTTCACTTTCCAGACGTGGACCTGCAGACCGCATTTCTTCGCGGCAGCGACGCACTGGGCGATCTGATCGCCATGTTTTTCGAACGTCTGGCTGCGGGGCAGCACTTCGCTTGCATAGTGTGCCACACCGCCCCACAGCATATTGGGGAGCACCAGGTTGAAGCCGTTTTCGGCCAGTTCTTTGGCGGTGCGGTCCCAGTCGCCGGGGTAGGCGCCGGTGCCGGAGTGGTTCCAGCAGGCGCGTCCTTCCACTGGCCGGCTCGGCTGGGCCAGGGCGTAGGCCTTCGCGAGCTGGTCATGGATCGTGCCGGCCAGTTGCACGACGTCCGCAAACTGTCCGGCCTTCTGTTTCTCGTCGGCGCGCGTCTGCAGCTGGAGCGCTTCATTCAGCTGCGTGGCGACCTCAGCATCCTGGGAGGCCTTCAGGAACTCGATCAGGCTCGCGTAGTCCTCCAGATGCCCGATACGCCGGCTGGCTGCCAGCGCGTTGTCCGCCATGTCCTGCCACAGCGACGGCGCCAGGTGGCCGAGGAGGGCGGCCAGCATCTGCTTCTTCCTGTCGCCATCCTGCCGCAGGATGACATGGGAGAAGAACGCGCCACGATCGCTCAGCAGCATAGCTGGATGGCCCGCGTCCTTCCCGGCGTCGTCGTACCAGCGGCCGATGATGCGGGCGTTGAACGCGGCCGGTTTGGCGGAGGTGATGTTCCAGGACGCCTGCTGCATGGACGCAGGCAGTCCCGTCACGTCCGGGGCGTCATAACGCACCTCGGCCAGTCCGCCGGAGCGGGACGGGCGGAAGTACGTCGGTTCCGCAAAGCCCAGCGCCGCGGCCAGTTTCGCGGGCAGCTGGTAGCACACGAAGACCTTGCCGCCCTGCTCGATGAACTTGACCAGCGCGTCGACGGCGGTGTCAGGGATGTCCGGATTGTGTGCCAGGATCGCGATCTTCCGATCGCCCAACGCGCCGGCGGCCAGCGCCTCGTCCTCGATGGCATCGCTGCCCAGACCGAGATCGGCCAGCATGTCTCCGACATCCTCAGCAGCCTGCAGGGCACCTCGCAGTTCGCTCTGGGATCGCGCCGCCGGAATGATCAGCGCCACGTCATGCTGCACGGCGCGCAGCGCGCGGAACCGCACCTGGAAATCCACCGGTGACTCGCGCCACACGGCAATGCGAATGCCGTCGATCTGCTGCCAGCCGGCCGGACGGCCTTCGACGGTAAAGGCCGCTTTCGAAAACCGCAGCGTCTGCCATCCCTTGGCCGCCAGCCCTTTGCCACCCGCGTACCAGCCATCGCCGCTGCGGAAGTACAGTGAGATCCGACCCGCAGCTTCCGGCACCGTCGACTTCAACTCCAGGCTCACCTCACCGGACGCCGCCAGATTGAGCCGGACATCGCGGTCCATGTACACACGATCGAGCTGCGGTTGCGTGGCGAAGGGCACCGACAACTCCAGCACCGGCCGCCCGTCGTCGGTCACCAGGTCAACGGGTGAGGGCGTGCCACGATCCGCATGGTCCCGCCATACCTGCCGGGCGGCCGCAGCTGTCGGGTAGTCAAACGCGTCGATGAGCTGGCCTTCCAGGAAGACGTGGGTTCCGATCAGACAGGTCAACAGCCAAGGCATCATGATCCGGTTCTCCTATAACAGTCTGCGTCGAGCATTCCCCGACATTGTACCAGTGATCGATCCTGCCGGCCGGGACAGGAGTCCGGCGGCGCGTTATTCGTACACCATGACCTCCACCAGATGGCGGCCGGTATTGGCCGAGTTGTGAGGCATCGTGACGCGGACAAAACGGGCCGCGTGCGGCTCAAACCGGCACTCGTACCCCGCGCGTGTGGACGGCAACTGGTTGTCCCGCCGATCCGCGACCGTCTTCCAGGTCTTCCCGTCCAGGGACGTCTGGACCGTGAAGCCGTAGTAGCGCTGGTCGCCATAGAACGACACCACGACCACACGGCTGATTGGGATGGGCGTTTCCAGGTCGACTTGCCACCACGGCTCGCTGTCGATCTGCACGTCGGTGGCCCAAAAGGCGCCGGTGTTGCGCGTGCGGCCATCATTGGCCAACGTGGCGGGAAACTGCGGCAAGGCGGTGGAGCAGGAAGCAGGCTTGCCGGTTGAGAGGCTAACCTGGTCCGGCGCGACCGGCTGGCGAATCGACTCGCGGTACTTGGCCCAGATTTCCTGGCTGACGAGCACGGGGTCTCCCACCGGTTCAGTGGGATACGGCTCCGTGCCGTGCGTCCAGTCTTCTTCCCACGCGCGGATCTCCTGTTCGAACTGGGCGGCATCGAAAGCCGTGCCCGACTCGAGCGACTGCGTGAGCCGCTCGAGGAACAGCTCCCAACGTCTAAGGTAGAATCCGTGGATCAAGCCGGACCATTGGCGATACGCGTACTCGTGCAGAATACTGTCGCGCGGCCCCCACAGCGTGATCAGGTTGCGGGCGTTCCATTCCAGCAACCGGCGTTCCTCGTCGGTGGTTCCCCAGCGTGTGGCATCGTGCAGCCACGCCCCCAGCAGGAATTCGCGGCGGGTACCAAGCAGCCGATCGATGTCGCGCACCAGCTCCAGGTACCGCTGTCCGGCCTGTTGCAGCGCGGCCCGGTCCCGGGCCGTATATGCGTCGACCACATCCAGATACAGGCTGCCGGCCAGATCGCCCAGGACCTGCCGGGTCAGGTGCACGACGTCGAACTGGTACGTGTCGACCGATCCCAATTCCCCCGCACTCGCCAGCAGCAGGTCACCTGCTTTCGCCAACTGCGCTGTGTCGTACGCAATCGGTTGGCTTGCCTGCAAGGAGGGGCGGTCGAAGATGACCGAGCCGGAGTAGCCGGGCAGTTGATACACGGTGCGCCGCAACAACTCCCAGGCCTGATCGACACGTTCCACGCGCTTTCCGTAGCGGCGCAGCACAAAATCCGCCAGCCACTCGTCAAGCCCGGGTACTTCGTCGCGCCAGATCATGTCGGTCAGCAGATCGTAGACCGGCGGGTTGTAGCCGAACCCTTCCATGATCACCCCGACACCCCGCAGGTCGCCTCGTTCCGCACTGGTGCGCGCTGTGTTCAGATTGTTGAGGATTTGGGGCAAGCCGCCATACATGCCCACGCGGCCACCGTAGTTGTGGATGATGCACCACACCCACGGTTTTCCGTGAAAGGCTTCGGTCTGGTCCCAGACCGGTCTGGCCTCGCAGTAGAGATCGAGCACCACCATGCGCTCGTTCGGGACGGCATCGAACAGGGCCTGGGCCTGCGGCCGTTGCCAGAAGCTCGGGTTATTGACGAACAGCCAGCCTTGCATGACCCAGATGGCTTGTGGATCACCTGCCTGCATGGCGCCCAGTACGGCGCGACTCATGTCGGCCAGGAACTTGGGATCATTGCTCGGCGGCGACATCTCGATGAAGGTATCCGAGGCATACAAATGGTCGGTGCCGTAGAGGCGCGTCTGCTCCTCTATGAACGCCTTGCCGATCTGCTCGAACAGCGGATCGCTGGGATCGACGAATTGCGTGCCAGGAAACTGGCACCAACTGGGCAGCTGCTGGAACTTCGCCGCCGGAAACCGCTCGCGCAGGGCAGCCGGTACGTGCCCGGTAAAACCTTGCAGCACCGGTGTCATCCCCAGCTCGCGCTCGCGCGCCACAATCTGCTGCTGGAGCCGCACATGGCTGTCAATCCAGCTCTGCGGCAGCGGTCCGCCCCAACCGTCCAGGCATCCCATCCAGCCGAATGGCAGGAAACCCGGTCCGACGAAGAAGTCAGCCAGTTGCGCATCCGTCAGTCCCATGCTTCGATACACGTTCTGCCAGACCGCCTCCTGACCGGTCACTGCCAGCGGCATGTTGATGCCGTGCAGCGCCATCCAGTCGATCATGCGCTGCCACTGATCCCAATCCCACCAGGCCAGCGTGTAGCTGAAGGCACAGAAATTGAAGAAGTAACGGTACTGATACGGACTCACGCAGCGGATCTTCTCCCGCACGCCGGGCAACGGCCGGGGGATGTCGAGCTGGTCGCCATTGAACGACAGATGGCAATGGCACACATGCTTCAAATACCAGTTCACACCGGACGCGATGGCGACGCCGCTGGAGCCCCGCACGACAAGCCGGCCGTCGACACTCTCGATTTCAAATACGTCGCGGCCAGCGGCGGGCGGGATCGCCTCCAGGTCAAACGCGTCGGCCACCTCCGGAATGACCCGTTGCAGCACACCCCGGGCAGCCTGCTCCGGTGCGACCACCTCAGCAGCCTGGACCCGCGACCAGCCGCACAGCGGCCCGGCAGCACACAGCAAAAAGATCGTTCGTAAGCGGCGTGTCATCATCGTGCTCTCGTGCCAGGTGATGCGGTTGGACAAAGGAACAACACGCCGCCTATTGTCCGGTCTGCTCGGCCCACCGTCCAGAGCCGAGGGATCTAAGATCCGAGATCCGAGATCCAAGATCCAGGATCCAGGATCCAGGATCCAAGATGGTACAATCGCGTGTGGGCCGCGCCGGGCGGCGGGGTCCGGGCGGCGGGCGTGCCGGTCTGGTCCGGCAACAGTCTCACGAATCGAGGAGGTTGTGACATGAGCACCATCCGCTGGGGCATTCTGAGCACGGCCAGGATTGGCACGGTGAAGGTCATACCCGCCATGCAGCGCGGCGCGCACTGCACGGTCGCGGCCATTGCGTCGCGCGACATCGAGCGTGCCCGGCAGGTCGCCCGGCAGCTGGGCATTCCCAAGGCCTACGGATCGTACGAGCAGCTGCTGAGCGACCCGGACATCGACGCAGTCTACAACCCGCTCCCCAACCACCGGCACGTTCCGGTTTCCATCCAGGCACTCCAGGCCGGCAAACATGTCCTGTGCGAGAAGCCCCTCGCGCTGACCGCCGCCGAAGCACAGCAACTGGTGGAGGCCGCGCAGCAGCATCCGCACCTGAAGGTGATGGAAGCGTTCATGTATCGCCATCACCCGCAGTGGCAACGGGCGCGCGCGCTGGTGCACGAGGGGCACATCGGCGTGCTGCGGACCATCCAGTCCTTCTTCTCGTATTTCAACGACGATCCGCACAATGTCCGCAACGATCCGCGCATGGGGGGTGGCGGCCTCATGGACATCGGCTGCTACTTGATCTCGCTCTCCCGCTTCATTTTCGACGCCGAGCCGCAGCGCGTGCTGGGGATCCTGGAGTTCGACCCGCACTTCCACACCGATCGCCTGACCTCGGCCATCCTGGATTTTGGCGCCGGGGATTTTGGCGCCGGGGATTTCGGCACCGGGACGTCGACATTCACCTGCGCGACGCAGCTGGTTCCGTATCAGCGCGTGCACATCTTCGGCACCACAGGGCGCGTGGAGATCGAGATTCCGTTCAATGCACCGCCCGACCGCCCCTGCCGGCTGTGGCACGAACATGGCGGTAACACCGACTTGATTGAGTGCGAGGTGTGCGACCAGTACACGCTCCAGGGCGACCTGTTTGCGCGGGCCATCCTGGACGACACCGACGTTCCCACCCCGCTGACCGACGCCGTCGCCAATATGCGGGTGATTGAAGCGATCGTGCGCAGCGGCCGGAACGGCACCTGGGCAACGATCCGCTAGATAAGCGTGCGCGATTGGGCCATCGTCTGTCAGAATGACGAAGGACGAAATACCCAAGCACGAATGAAGGACGAAAGAGGGCGCTGTAGGAGCGTGATCGTCACTTGGACTCAGGCATTCACTCGTGCTTGGGTGTTTCGTACTTGGGCCGGTCCGAACAGCGCGAGGCTGGCGGTGAATCCATGCAGGAAGTTCTGGCCGGCGATGGGGCCGAGTTCACCGGCGGCGAAGAAGCCGGCCAGTGGAATGGCGCCGCAGTACTTCTCCACCAGCCGGGCATCGTGATGCGGTTCGTGGAACAGCCGGGTTCCGCGTCCGTTGCAGGTGAACAACAAACCTGCCTGCGGCGCGTGGGCGGCGTTCCGGCGCGCCGCGGCCAGCAGTTGCTGCATCTCCGCGTCCGCCGTATGGTGGTCGCGCACGTGGAACTGCACCGTCTGGCCCGGATGCAGGTAATCCCCCACGGCGATTGAGCCGCGGTCGGGGTCGATGCCCATGACGTTGCGAACCAGGAAATCGCCCTGCTCGAACCGGTCCCGGTACTCGTCGACCACGCGTCCCAGGTGCAGTCCCCGTTGCACCAGCTGCTGTTCGCTGGCAGCTAACGTGTCGAAAATGGCTTTCAGCTGCAGCAGCGCCGGCTTGCCACCCAGCTCATGAATCACATTGCCCTCCGACTTCGTCACGACCAGGTGGTGACCGATCGGACGACACCCCTGCGAGACGACGCTCGTCACCGTCAGCGGGCCCGACAACATGACGGCCACTGCGCCGGTGGTCAACACGTCGGTCCCCAGGAACAATCGGCTGTCGCCTGGCGCCGCCCCGCCGCTGGCCATCCCCCCCATGACGCACAGCCCCGGCCGGTCCTCATTGAGCCGTTCCACCATCAGATCCGCGGGGAACGAGAAGGGGTCGCCGATCACGAGCATTGTGGCGGGATGCGGCCAGTCCCGCGCCAGCTCATCCGGCCAGCCGACAATGCTGGCCCCGTCCGGCGTGCGTTCCAGCTGCAGGTGCATGGGGATCAGACGCACGCCGTCCAGTCGTCCCAGCCACAACGTGACGGCCGGGGTCTCCTCGATCTCCTGGCCCGTCCCCACAATGGCCTCGCCGTGTCCGCCCAGCAGCACGTCGGTCCCGAGCTGGTCGCACACACGCGCGGCCAGGCCGTGATCCCAGTCCGGATAGCGGGCGGAGACGAACAGCACGGCCAGATGCGGCGGCCCCTGCAACTGCGTCAGGGCCTGCCGGCACACTTCGTCCATGGCCCGTTCGATGTCGGGATGCGTGGAGAGCGCGGACGCAAATCGAAACTCGGATGTCGCCGACATGAAACCTGCTCGGTTGGAGAAACAGTGCTTGCCGCTGCGCCGATCGTGCCCGCATCATAGGAAGGCCCCCCCGTTCCCGCAAGCCAGCGGCATCAGCAGGCCGGGGTGGCCGCCCCCGTCTGGTCCACGTACCACGGCATCCACGCCAGGGTGACCGGTTCGACGACGACATCCGACTTCCGCGGCCGCACCTGCAGTCGTTCGAGCTGCAACCGGTCTGCGCCGAGCGTCGCGTCGAGATGCGCGACGTCATCGGCGATCTGTTGCTCCAGCTCCGTGCGCTGCTGCAGCAGCGTGTCGAGCGTATCGCGTGCCTGTTGGACGTCCTGGCGTTTGCGCGCCACGCGTCCGGCGCGGCGGGCCGTGGAGGAAGCGCGACCGATATTCTTCTGGCTCAGCACCTTCCTGCCGAAGATCGCACCGAAGATCGAGGCCCCCACCGAGATCGCGGTTTCCATCTTGCTTTCCTGGAATTCCGCTCCCTCGCGATCGATCACATCCTGCGCGCGCCGGATGCGGTCCTGCAGTGCCGCCAGCTTGCCCGCGTAGCGGCTGCGCAGCTTCTCCACTTCCCGGTCGCGCTGTTCGCGCGCCAGTTGCGCGAGCCGGATGCGAAAAGCGGTCTCTGTTTCGCCCGCTCGCGAGTACTCCTTGAACGCGGCACACTGCAGGATCTCGAGCGTCTGGCTGCGATACAGGTAGTCCTTGAATTGCTGCTGCCACTGCGTATAGGACCTGGCCAGGCGGAGCGCGTGCGGCAGCGGCCCTAGCTGCGCATCCGGCTCGGCCGCCGGCTGTGTGAGGAGCGGCGCGGGAATCGCCGCGGCCCGCTCCCACACCTGCTCACCCGGCTCCTCTTCGATCGTGCAGAGCAGCCGCCGCTCTTCCCAATGGTCAACGTGGTACCCGGCACGGACGAAGTGCAGGCGACCGGTGCCCAGCAGCGCCGGGCGATACACGACGCGTGCCGACGCCGGCCGGGGCAGGCGCGTCTGCACATACACCTGCGCCGTCGCGGGCGGCACATCGGGAGCGGCCGTGTCGGGCCCGGCAGCCGGCGGCAGGTGCGTGGCGACCGGCGGCAGTGACGGCTCGTCCGATTCCGCCGGACCGGATGCCGCTGGCCGGTCTCCCACCAACCTGCGGATCTGATCCCGCGTCAGCGGACCGCGCAGGTACGACATGGCCCACCGCGTCTGCAGCACGACCGGCGCATTCTCATGGACGTTGTTCATCAGGAACATGCGTCCACCCAGTGCGGACAACACCCGGTCCATCGTCTGGCGGTCGAACTGAGCACCTGCCTGGGCGGAAGCGCCCTCCAGCCCATCCAGTACGCGGGCCTTGTCGCGCTCCGTCTGCAGTCGGCCCAGAAACCACGTGCCACAGTTGGCCAGCCCCTTGTAGTCCAGATCCACCGGGTTCTGGGTGGCCAGCACCAGGCCCAGGCCGTAGGCGCGCGCCTGCTTGAGCAGTGTGAGCATGGGCTGCTTCGCCGGCGGGTTGGCCACCGGCGGAAAGAACCCGAACACTTCGTCCATGTAGAACAGCGCCCGCAGACTCGGCGTGCCGGCCTGCATGCGGACCCAGGTCAACAGCTCGTTCAACAGAATCGTCACGAAAAACATCCGTTCGGATTCGGGCAGATGCGCAATCGAGAGGATGGAGATGCGCGGCTTGCCCTCCGCAGTGTACAGCAGCCGCTCGATATCCAGCGGCTCCCCCTCAAGCCAGGCGGCAAAGGAGGGCGATGCCAGCAGACTGTTGAGTGTCATCGACAGCTCCAGCCGCTCCTTCGCCGGGTAGAATGTGTCGATGTCCATGACCCCGATCTTGGAGAACGGGGGGGTCTGGATCTCCCGGATCAATCCGGCCAGGTCCATATCGCGCCGCTCGCGCCACGCGCGATCCAGCAGGTTCGAAACCAGAATGAACTCGCGACTGCGCACCGGGTCGGCATCCACTCCCAGGAGCGCGAGCAGACCGGACGTGGCAGCGGCTACGCGATCACGAAAAGCATCGACGTCGTCCACCAGCTCCGGCGGCGGCGCGGAAAACGATCTGAGAATCGTCAGCGGCAGGCCGGCACTGCTGCCCGGCGTGTAGATCGCCAGGTCGACCGCCGACCGGAAACGCCTGATCCGCTCCCCGTCTTGTCCCCATGCGGCCAGCCCTTCCCGCCACTGCGTCGCCACGCGCTCGGCGTACGCGTCCGGCGTCTGGTTCTGCCGCGCCGCCTCCGCTTCGTCCACCCAGGGACGGAACTCCTCCGGACGCAACTCGGGAAACGTGAGCAAGAGGTTGCCGATGTCCCCCTTCGGATCCACAACGATCGCAGGAATGCCGTCGATGCCCGCCTCCTCCAACAGCGAGATGCAGAGCCCCGTCTTGCCGCTGCCCGTCATCCCGACACACAGCGCATGAGTCGTCAGATCCTTGGAGTCGTAGAGCACGTACTCCGAGGTGGTCTCGCCACGCTCGACATCCCGCACCCGCCCCAGATACAGAACTCCCAGTTTCTCAAACGGCTGGTCCACCATCGCTGGCCCCCTGTCAGTTAGCAGAGCTCGTTTTTCGCATCATCGTAGCATATGAGGGAGCGGGGAGTGGTGAGTGGAGGCTGGCGGAACGCGGGTTTCGCCGCGTTCGTACGCGTCCCGGGCACCCTGGTCGGGATCATCGTCTGGGACTCTCATCAGCCGATCGCCCCTCTCCTCTCTCCTTTCTACTCTCTACTCTCTATCCTCTTCCTCATCCTCTCCACTCATGAACTCGGCAATTTCACCCAGCACTTCCTCTTGTCGGGTCAGCAACAGGAAGTGGTCTTCCTGTTCGTAGACCTTCAATTGCACGTTGCCACCCAGTTGACTGAGCAACGCCACGGTACCCGCGACGAGCGTTTGCGGAATCCGCTCGTCCTGGCCGCCGTGCAGGAACAACACCGGGCGCTTCGCAATGTCTGCTAAGAACTCGGGGGTGGAGAAGAGTTGATCTTCTGTCACAGCCGAGAGGTACACCAGGCCACGGAAGAGGGTCGGGGCCTGAACGACAGCTCTGGTCACACCCATCGCCCCGTTCGAGTACCCCAGCAGGTATATCCGCTGCGCATCGAGCGGCAGGGTTGTGAGTGCCTCACGGACGACGTCGACAACCAGTTCGCCGCTGCCCTCCTGATCCCAATTGCCGATTCCGAACGTCGGAGCGAGCACTACACACTTTCGGCGCTGTGCCAATTGCGAGAGGGCCCAGAAGTACGCCTTGTTGTTTCCTCCCAGGCCGTGGAGAAACACCAGGCATGGCAACCGCTCGGCGCCCTGGGTTCGCGGCACGAAGGCATAGTAGTGACCGGATCGAAAGTCCAGTCGCACGATCTCCCGGTAGGCCATTCCCAGAGCCGATCCGAGGTGCTGGAACTCCGGGTCACGCTGTATCAGCTCGTAGATCGGCCGCATGCACGACCACATCGTGCGCGCCCGGGCAAGACCCATGTAGGGATCCCGCACAGCCGCCGCGCAGAGGCCCAGGTGTACCTGGTCCATCTCCGGCACGACATGCCAGGGTGCATAGCGGCACGAGCGATAGTGCCCTGCGAGATAACTATCGCGGACGGTCCCCTCTGACGACCCGCCGCGCGGGGCCACCGTCGCCGGCAGGGCGTACAGCAGAACACAGACTGGCAGCAACAGCCCATAGAAGCAGCGGCGTCTTTGCCGGAACCAGGCGCGGCTCCAGAATCCCACCGAACAGTAGCCGACGGCGGCCAGCAGTGCGGCACTCAGTCCGACGCTTCTGCCGCGCAAGGTCACGCTGAAGACCGTCAGGAGCAATCCACACGCCAACAAACTGACGATCGGCACCCCGGCCACGATTCTCAGCAGGCTGGCGGCGAAACGTTTAGTGAGCCACATGAGGACGATCTGTGATACTCGGAGTCTGACTGCTCTTGCGGACCAGTGTACAACACGACCGACCTGGTATCACAGCTCTCTTCGTATCTGCTGCCTCCACGGTCATTCCGGCGTCGTCCACCCAGC
>DAISIS010000103.1:0-13404 GCA_036821925.1 Pirellulaceae bacterium | reverse complement strand
CACGACGATGGTGAACAGAAGCATGATCAGGGCGATCACGGCGCGGAGGAACCATTCGTAGAGCCGGATGCCGCGCGGGCTGCTGCCGTAGCTGAAGACCATGAAGACGTTGATGGCCAGGATCAATACGCCCACGGCGAAGCTCACCGCCCAACCGGTGCCGGTCAGACTCTGATCGGCGGCGAACACGGAGGCACCGCCCAGGGAGGCCAGGTCGCGCGCGGCGCCGGCCGCCAGACCGTACTGCGGGAAGTGCCAGATGATCGACGCGACGATCGTGCCCAGGGCCCAGAGGAACGCGATCGCCCTGCTCAGCTCGCGGCCCACCGACGCGTACGGCCGCTCGCCGGTAGTCAGCACGACGTTGCTCAGCGCCGCCAGCATCATCACGCCCAGGAACATGCCGACCGGCTGCACCCAGAGCAGTTTGTAGCCGAACGAGGCGCCGGCCACGACGGACGCGGTGGCGCTGCCGGCGCCCAGCGTCATCGCGCTCTGCAGCAGGCCAGGCCCGGTCCGCCGGATGTAGCCCCCCGCCCGCGTCAGGAACGGCCGCCGCTCCAGGTCCTCCAGCGCAGCGACCTCTCGCCGCAGCTGCTGCGGATCCCACTTGGCCGTCATCGGCAGGCCTTTTGTCGCTTCCGCCATGTCATCTCCTCCCGCACGCCAGTTCCCCGTGCCGCGCCAGGCCCCAGGTTACCACATTCCGGCCGGACAGAGAGCCACGGCGGCCGAGAATTCACCTGCGCCAGGCCGGCCCGAGCGCCCCGCAGTGGCGTGTCGAGGACGTCCCCCGGCGGGCACTTCAGTGACACTTCACTGTCACCTTGCGTATCCTGCCGGCCGCTCCGTGGAACGCCTGCCGCCTGTCACCTGCCGCCTGCTGGCACCCGCCACCGGCTGGTATATTGGTACCGTTGTGCGCTGCTGGTGTCGTGCCCCGTGGTTTCGCAGTACTGAGAAGACGCCTGATGAACACGCCCCCTTTCGATGATGACGCGGCCTGGAGTCGCTGGCAGAACGAGTGGTCGATTCGCGAGGACACGATCTATCTGAATCACGGTTCGTTCGGACCGCCCCCGGACGCGGTGCGTGCGGCGCGGCAGGCGTGGCAGCTGCGGCTCGACAGCCAGCCGATGGACTTCTATGACCGGCGTTTTGAGGAGCATTGGCTGGCCAGCCGGCGGGCCTTGGCGGACTTCGTGGGGTCAGCGCCGGAGAACCTGGTGTTTGTCGAAAACGCGACCACGGCCATGAATCTGGTGGCCCACAATTTTCCGCTGGCGGCCGGCGATCAGGTCGTGCTCAGCGACCACGAATACGGCGCGGTGCGCCGCATCTGGGAGCGGGCCTGTCGCCGCGCGGGGACCGACGCGCCGGTGATCGCCCGGCTGCCGGACCGCTTCGCCGCCGCCGAGGCGGTGGTGGAGGCGATCTTGGCAGCGGTCACCGACCGGACCCGGCTGCTGGTCGTGAGCCACATCACCTCCCCCACGGCGCTGATCCTGCCGGTCCGCGAGATCTGCGCCGCAGCGCGCCGGCGCCACATCGCCGTCTGCATTGATGGGCCCCATGCGCTGGTGCAGCAGCCGGTTGACATTGATGCGCTCGGCTGCGACTTCTATGCGGCCAGCTGCCACAAATGGTTGAGCGCTCCGCTGGGATCGGGTTTCCTCGCCGTGCATCCGAAGCACCAGGAGCGGTTCGAGCCCGCGCTGCTGAGCTGGGGGCGGCTGCCACCGAACGTGCCGCAGCGCTGGTACGAGGAGTTCATCTGGACAGGCACGCGGGACCCCTCGGCGTACCTGGCGGTGGCCGACGCCATCCGCTTCATCCAGCAGATCGGCGCGGAGGTGTTTCGCGCGCGGACGCACGCGCTGGCACAGTACGCCCGCGAGCAGATCGTCGCCCTCACGGGGCGGGAACCCCCGGTGGAGGACAGCCCGCGCTGGTACGGATCGATGGCGCTGGCCCCCTTGCCGGCGGTCGACGCCCGGCAGCTGCAACGCGATTTGTGGCAGCAGCACGGCATCGAGGTCCCGGTGATCGACTTCCGGGGCCGGCAGCACCTGCGCGTCTCCTGCCACCTGTACAACACGCCGCGCCAGATCGACACCCTGGTCGCGGCGCTGCGGCAGCACTTGTGATGGCAGCCCCTGGTACGCGATAATAGCTGCCATGTGGCCTGATCAGTTCAAAACCCAGGAATTGCTCGTGGGCGCCCGCCAGGGGGACGACGGCGCGGTGAATCGGCTCCTGGAACGCCACCGCCGGGCGCTGCGGCGGATGGTCCAGCTGCGGCTGGACCAGAAGATCCAGGGGCGCATCGACGTGAGCGACATCGTGCAGGATGTCCTGGTCGAGGCGAACCGCCGCCTGCCGCAGTACCTGGAGAACCCGGTGATGTCGTTTCACCTGTGGGTGCGGCAGATCGCCAAGGATCGGATCATCGACGCCCACCGGCGCCACCGTGGCTCGGCCAAACGCAGCGTGGACCGCGAACAGCCGCTGGCAGTGCCGGCCGCGTCCGACCGTTCGACGTATGAACTGGTCGCGCAGCTGCGCGATCGCGAACTGACACCGGCCGCCGCGGCGACACGGCAGGAGATGGCCCAGCTGGTGGAACGTGCGCTCGGGCGGCTGAGCGAATCGGATTGCGAGATCATCGTCATGCGGCACTACGAGCAGTTATCGAACATGGAGGTGGCGGAAGCGTTGGGGCTGTCGGAACCGGCGGCCAGCATGCGGTACCTGCGCGCCGTGCGCCGCCTGCGGGAACTGCTGCTGGGTGCCACCGACCCGTCGCGTTCCCTGTCGCCCGATGCCCCCGCCTCGTGAGCAGCCCGTATGCCCCCTCTCGACAAGTGATCCCGATTGTGAACACCCACCCGGACCCGGACGCTGCAGCCGACGATGCGCCGCTGGACCATGAACAGCAGCTGGCGTCGTTGCTGTCCGCACTGACCGATCGCGCTCGCCGCGGCGAGCCGGTGGACCTGGCGGCCGAGTGCCGGGCGCACCCGGCGTTGGCCCAGGAGCTGCGCGAGCTCTGGGGAGCCGTGCTGGTGGCGGACGCCGCGGGCTCCGACGCGCTCAATACCATCGTCGATCCGGGTCCGCCGGGAGTGGCCGAGGCGTTTCACACGCCGCGCCGGCTGGGGGACTTCGAACTGCTGGAGGAGATCGGCCGGGGGGGGATGGGGGTTGTGTATCTGGCCCGGCAGGTCAACCTCAATCGCCAGCTGGCGGTGAAGATGATCCTCCGCGGCCCCCTGGCGTCGGACAGCGACCGCGAACGGTTCCTGGCCGAAGCGCAGGCCGCCGCGCGACTGGACCACGTCGGGATCGTGCCGGTGTACCAGGTCGGCGAGGAGGGGGGCCGCATGTACTTCAGCATGAAGTACATCGCCGGGCCGACGCTCTCCGACCTGCTGCAGTCCGGGCCGCTGCCGCCGCGCCGGGCCGCGCTGTTGCTGGCCAAAGTCAGTCGCGCGATCGACTTCGCCCACCAGAACGGCGTCCTGCACCGCGACCTGAAGCCGTCCAACATCCTGCTCGATGAAGACGGCGAGCCGCACGTGACGGACTTCGGGTTGGCCAAGCAGATCACCGATCCGCACAGCCTGACGCAGTCGGGAGCGGTGATGGGGACCCCCGCGTACATGTCCCCGGAACAGGCGGCGGGGACCAAGAGTGTGGGGCCGGCCAGCGACGTGTACAGCCTCGGCGCGATTCTCTATCACATGTTGACCGGCGAGCCGCCGTTTCAGGCGGCCTCCCCCGTCGATGCGGTGCTGAAAGTGATCGAGCAGGATCCGGTGGCGCCCCGGCAGCTCAACCGCGACGTGGACCGCGACCTGGAACTGATCGCCGTGCGGTGCCTGCAGAAACCGCCTGATCTGCGTTACGCGAGCGCCAGCGCGTTGGCCGCGGACCTGGAGGCCTACCTGAACCACGAACCGATCTCCGCGCGCACCGGGCGGTTCAGCCAGGTGCTCTCCCGCTGGCTGCGCGAAACGCATCATGCGGCGGTCCTGGAAAACTGGGGCCTGCTCTGGATGTGGCACAGCCTCGCGCTGCTCGTGGCCTGCCTGGCGACCAACTTCCTGTACTGGCAGCAGGTCGACAACCGCTGGTACTACTTCGCGCTCTGGACCGCCGGCTTCGGCACCTGGGCGGTGGTGTTCTGGGCGCTGCGGCACCGCCAAGGACCTGTCACGTTCGTGGAGCGGCAGATCGCGCACATCTGGGCCGCGGCCCTGGTCAGGATCGTGGCGCTCTTCCCGCTGGAAGCCTACCTCGGCCTGCCCCCGCTGCGGCTGTCCCCCGTCCTGGGGCTGATCGCCGGCATGGTGTTCCTGGTCAAGGCCGGCCTCCTGTCGGGACTGTTCTATATCCAGGCCACCGCGCTGTTCCTGACCGCCGGCCTGATGGCTGTGTGGCCCCACTACGAACACCTGGTGTTCGGCATCGTGCTGGCCGCCAGCTTCTTCTTCCCCGGGCTGAAGTACTACCGCCAGCAGACCGTCAAATCGGCCGCCTCTGCGGCCCATCCGCGCGCGTCGGGCTCGCACGTGCGCCCCGACCGCTGACCGGTCCAGATACGCGCGCGTCTCCACCTTCGGACGTACGCCGCCGCGCCGCGTGCCGGCCACCCTCTCTTGGGGAGCGATGTGGCAGCCGGGCGGGCATTTCTGGTAATCTATCGGGCAGCGTCTTTCCCAGCACCGCCGCGGCCTGCGGGATCGTTATGAGGACAACGATGGTCGACGAGCGAGCGGAATTCCGAGCAGCCCTTGACGGCGTCCGCGCCGGGTCTCCCGAGGCGGTCTGGAAGTTGATCTCCGAATACGGCCCGCACATCCAGCGTGTCGTGCGCCGCAAGCTGGATCGGCGGATGCGATCGAAGTTCGACTCCCTGGATTTCGTCCAGATGGTGTGGGCCTCCGTGTTCCGGAATCCGCACGAGATCTGCGCGCTCGCTGGACCGCAGGACCTGATCCGGTACCTGGCGGCGCTCGGCCGGCGCAAAGTGATCATGGAATATCGTCGGCGCATCCAGCGGGACACGAAATACAACCTCACCCGCGAACAGTCGCTGGACGACGCGGCCGTCACGCCGCCCCCGGTGGATACGGAGGAGCCGACGCCCAGCGAACTGGCCATCGCGCGGGAGCAGTGGGAGGAGTTCTTCCGCAGGCAGCCGGAGCGCGACCGTAGTATCGTGCAGATGCGGATCCAGGGTTCCACGTTTCTGGAGATCGCCCAGCAGTTGGGGATCCATGAACGTACGGCGCGCAAAGTCATCAGCCGCTTGACGCAGAGTACGCCGCGATGAGCCGCACGCGACGGGTGGATCAGGTGTGTGGAACAGGCGGGGACGACATGCACGTGCCCCCATTTTCCTCGACCGAATCGCTGGTGGCCCAGGTGATCCACACCTGGCGTGCGGGACTTCGTCCGGACGCGGCGGAGGTGCTGGCGCGGCATCCGCACCTGCGGCAGCGGCAGAGCCTGCTGCTCGATCTGGCCTACGAGGAATACTGCCTGCGCAAGGAAGCTGGCGAGACCGTGTCGCCCGAATCCTTCTGTGACCGGTTCCCGTCCTGCCGCCGCTCGCTCGGCCGGCTGCTGGCCATCCACGAATGCGATGCCGAGGACCCCGGCCTGGCGGCCGATCTGGATATGGAGTCGGTGAACTGGCCGGCGGTCGGCAGCGAGTTCCTCGGTTTTCAACTGCTGCGCGAGCTCGGCCGCGGCGCGTTCGCCCACGTGTATCTGGCCCGCCAGCCGGCCTTGGGAAACCGGCTGGTCGTCGTCAAGGTGGCGCAGTACGGCACGGCGGAAGCCGAGACCCAGGGACGGCTCGGGCATCGCAACATCGTGCCCGTGCATTCGGTCACCGAAGATCCGGTGACGCACATGACGGCCGTCTGTATGCCGTACCTGGGCAGTGCCACACTGCTCGACGTGCTGGATGTGGCGTTCGCGGAGGGCGGTCCCCCCTCCCGCGCCCGATTGATCCAGGACATCGCCATCGGCGAAGCGCTGCCGCAAGCCGTGCCTGACAACTATGCGGGCCCCGATCCCTGCCTGCAGCGCGGCACGTACGTCGACGGCATCGTGCATCTGGCCATCCAGCTGGCGGAGGCGCTGCAGCACACCCACGAGGCCGGCGTCTGCCACCGCGATCTCAAACCGTCCAATGTGCTGCTGACCCCGTCCGGCTGCCCACTCTTGATGGATTTCAATCTGTCGAGCGACATCCAGCTGGAACGCACCTTCGTCGGCGGCACGCTCCCCTACATGTCCCCCGAACAACTGCAGTGCATGATCGTGGAAGACGCCGTGCAGGATGCCGACGGCGACCCGCGTTCCGACCTGTTCTCGCTCGGCGTGATCCTGCACGAAATGCTCACCGGCCATCTCCCCTTCGGCGATCGCGTGCCGGGCGCGACGCCGGCGGAGGCTGCCGCACAACTGCTCGCGCGCCAGCGGGCAGGCGCTCCCGCCGTGCGCGCGCTGAATCCCCAGGTCCCCGTCCAGCTGGAAAACGTGATCCACCAGTGTCTGGCCCTGCAGCCGGGGCAGCGGCCGGGAGCGGCCGCGGATCTGGCGGATGCCCTGCGCCAGCACTTCTCCCCGCGCGCCAGACTCCGGCATTGGGCCCGCCGTCGCCGGTTCCTGCTCGGCGCCGGCACCGTGGCCGCCGGCCTGCTCAGCGGCATCGCCGCCGCCAACATCGCGGCGCGCGTGCCAGCGGACGTACGCGAGTACGATGCCGGCGTCCAGGCGTTTCACGCGCAGCAGTGGGGCACAGCCATCACCCACTTCACCCACGCACACCGGGCTCGCCCCGACGCCTGGGAACCACTGTTCGCCCGCGGTCAGGCCCTCGTCGCCACCGGGGACTACACGCAGGCCATCCATGATCTCGTCGCCACGTGCCGCATCCACCCGCAGGGAGCCACCGTAGCCTGGCTCGGCTACGCCTACGACCTGTCCGGCCTTGATCTCAAGGCCGAACAACTCTACGCGGAAGCCGTCGACACCTATCGCTGGGAATGCGTCGCCGTCTGGAATAACCGCGGCTACAACCGACGCAATCGGAATATGCTCGAAGCGGCCGCCGAGTACCTGACGCGCGCACTGGAACTCGATCCATCTTGCTCGACCGCGTACCATAACCGCGCGCTCACCTACGCACGCTGCGACGACGGGTTCGCAGATGATGACGCGTCCTACGGCCAACGGGCGATCCAGGATATCGAACGCGCCATTGCGCTCGGCCCGGTACACAGTGCGCTGTGGATCGACGCCGCCGGAATCCGCCTGCAACACGACCACGGACCAGACGCCCCGGCGCGCATCATCGATGCGCTCCAACAGGCGATCGACCTGGGATTCGACCGCCAGAAGATCCTCCAGATGACCGAGTTCGACGAGGCCATTCGCAGTCGGATCGCTGAGCATCCCGCGTCCACGTCCATCGCCCTGAGGCGGGATATGCGTCTGCCACTGCCCAACTACTTTCCCCCACTGCTCGTCCGATAGGACGACCACTCGGCACGCCTCTTCACCTCTTGGCGCGCCTCGTCCCGCCCCACGTCGCCCCCCTGCCAACTGAACGGATGCACAGATCCACCGCCGGACGGCTGCGGCCACGCCCGTGACTCCTCACCCGGCTGCACCCGTCTGTCTGGCCCGCAATCCGCAGTGGCACCCCACGTCACAGCCGTTCCATACCCGAGAACCAAATTGCCAGTACTGCCAGAGACATTTGACAGAAGGCCCGTTTCGAGGGATTGTTGAGATAGCGAAATAGGAGAACCCTTTCATGTCGCACCAGCAAGCTTTGCGGAATAGTCGTGTATTGCGGTGGCGCAACACCTCACGTCGTCCCACACGTCCGTTGCAGCTCGAGTCGCTCGAATCGCGTGTCGTCCTGTCGAGTCTGGCCGATCTGACGGTTCCGATGCCGGCGATGCCTGCCGCGCCGACGTCTGGAACCGACTGCATCGTGGTGGCGCCCGAGTCACCGGTCCTGGCCGACCCGGCGTCAGCCGCTGGCGAGCTGGCCCCAACCATGCCGGGCGCTGCGGCACCGGGGGCGGACGCGGCCGTGACAGCGTCCCCCACCACGTTGCCGGTCTTCGGTCCACTGCAGCCCGTCGAGGGGACCGCCGGCGCGACCCCCGCGGGACTGCCGTCAGGTCCTCCGGGTGGATCGGGGCAACCGCTGCTGCCACCGCTCATCACGGAATTTGCGGCCGAGTGTCAGGGTGACTTATGGCGTTTCAGTGGCCGCGTACTGGATGACAAGCCGGTCAAGGATTTGACGGTGTACTTTGGAAGTCTGCTGCAGGGGCACACCACCTCGGTGGACCGCTTCGGAATGTTCGAGATTCTCATCTCACTCGGTGCTGCACCGGTCGGATTCGTTAACGCCCACACCATTGACCTGGACGGGTTGCGTTCGGAGACGGTGAGCATATTGGTCGGTTGAAGGCCTGCCTGACGGCAAGCGGCGCAGCAACTGGCTAGCGGGCGGCCAGTGCTCGGGCGCTGCTGCGTGCGTTCCTGCTGGTGGCTGCCGCCTCACGTGCCGAACTCACCCACTCGTCCGGTAGCCACGGGGGATGGCGTAGACTTCGTCGGTGATGTCCGCCTGTGCAACCTGCCGGGGATCGAGCGTCATCACGGCGCGATGATGCGAGGAGCGGCCGGTGACCTGCCAGGCGCTGGTGTTTGCCAGCACCTGGTACGTGGCCAGGCTGGTGTCGAGCGGGCCTTCCGGATATGTGGCGCTCAAGCGGATGCGGAGCACCCGCCGCTGGTGGAGCGCCTGCAGGATCTGATGCATCACGCAGGTGGTGCGGGGCGAGTAGTCCCGGGCCGGCATGTCGACGGCGCAGGCGTCGGCCAGCCGCGCGACGCTGTGCCGCACGTGGAACGGCGAGAGCGCCAGCAGCTTGTTGGTTGTCTGGCGCAGCAGATCGCGACAGCCGGGTATGCCCTGCAGCACGGACAGATGAACAGCGGTGACCAGCATCGTCAACTCGTCTGCGTCCAGGTCGGGCGTCTGGAACAGGTCATCGCGAGCGGCGAGCCGGTAGCAGGCCCGCTGCGTGTCGAAGACCAGGCCCACGCCCGCGTCGCGCAGCAGGCTCAAGTCGCGAAACACTGTGCGGCGGCAGACGTCGAGTCGCCCAGCCAGTTCTTGAACTGTGAAACTCTGGCCTGACTGCAGCTGGCGGAGAATCTGCAGGACGCGCAGATGACGTCCTACCACGGGGGCGGCGCGCACCGAAGGCTCCTTTCCCTCGCACGGGGCGGACAACACCGCCACACTGGCCAACGGCCAGCCGAGATGGAATCGGAAACTGGGTGCCCTGGGTTTCGCGTCGCTCAAGAGGCGTGAGCGTCTGCCCCAACACATGTAGACCCCAGGGCACCACAGTTGCCGAATCCACTCGCAATGCTCAGAGCCCTGCTGGGGCGAGACGTCCCCGACAGGGCGTATCTCGCCGCGTCCCATGCCTCTATTATGGTCCATCGCATTTCTCACCCAAAAGCGGGCCGGAAAAATCAAAAAAAGGACAAATTTCCCTCCCCCGGCTCGGCGCCCCCCACGATCGCCAGGACCGTATCCCGCACAACAACGGGTACGCATGCGCGTCTGCGGTTGCCCTGCTCCGTCCCGTGACGTCAAATGGCAGGCGTGTCCAGCCCCGGCGGCCGGGGGTGGGCAGAACGTGTCGCACACGCGTGGTTCACGCCAGCGGACTCGAGTTGCTGGTCTGGACCCAGCAGATGGGGAGAACACAACGCATGGCACTGTCAACCGGTTGGCGGGCTTGGGTGGCTTTTTGGTTGTGGGTGTGGGCCAGTGCACCAGCGGTTGTGCTGGCTGCAGAGCCGGTCGTGTTACGGCTGCTGCAGACACCCCGCGCGGAGCTGGTGATTGCGCGCGTCGATTCGGCCGGCTGTCTGCTCTCCGCGGACAGCAGCGTCCGGCCCGTGGCGTTGCAGGCCGTGACGCTGCCGGACGAGCAGCCGGTGCTGGCCCAGTTCGTTCCGGACCCCGCGTCGGTCCTGGCGCCGACGGCGGAAGCCGGTTCTGCGGGCGGCCTCGTGTTGCTGCAGTTTCCCGCCGGTACGACGCCGACGTCCGTCCGGCTGACCCGGGACGACGGGTCCGGCGCTGCCGAGGCTGCGTTTGACGGGACCGTCGCGCGGGCCGGATTTGTTGCCGAGCACCGGGCAGGCGTCATGGGCGGACTCCCGTGCCGGTTCCAGTTTCCCGTGAGCGGCAAAGAGTTTGCAGAGTTCTCCTGGAACGATCGGGTCTACCACAGTCAGCTGGGTGGATTCATGCTGCGTCACGACCAGCAGGCGCAGGTGGAGCTGATCAGTTCCGGACCGATCTGCAGCGTGGTGCGGGCGCAGGCCGCCTACAAGCAGGCCGATGGCACACAACCGCCGTCGCGTCCGCGGGCGGTGTATCACTGGCACTACTTCCACGCGTGGCCGCTGGTGTTCGTGACAGCGGCGGTCGCGCAGGACGATCCTGCGGACTGGAACGAAGTGCACTTCCTGGAGCTCATCTATCCGGGCCGCGATTTCGACCGCTATGTGGGCGACGGCCCGGCCGCGGAAGGCGTTCTGTCGGGCGACAACAGCAGTCACCGGTTCCAGAACTGGGCCGGGGTTGTGGATCAGGAGCACGGCATTGGGATGTTCGGGTGCGGGCGGGTGCTGGTGTACGACGGCCGCGGCGGCTATGGCACGTACCTGCATGCGGACGGCGATCGCGCCTGGCAACCCTGGCACGACAGGCAGCGAGCGTATTCTGCCTGGCTGTGGCTGGGCACCGACAAACAGCCGGGCAGCGCGATCCGTTCGTGGCAGGAGCGGTTTCCAGGCACAGTGGCGGCGGTATTGAGTCCGGAACCGGTGCATCGCGCGATCGTGGCGGCGCGCGCGTCCTTGCCGGGTGGCGGCGCGGGGACGGCCGCCGCTGCGCGGCACGTAGCCTGGGCCACGCGGCTGGAGATGGCGGGTCGCTTTGACGCCGCGCTGGCGGCGCTGCAGGGCCATCTGCCCGATGGCTGGAAATGCCTGTCGGCCGGCGACCTGCAGCTGGCGGTGCAGCAGACCGAGGGGGGGGTGCAGCTGCAGAGTCTCTTCGACAGCCGGTCGGGGCACGAGCACGCCCCGGCAGCCCCCGCGCCCCTGTTCCGCATCACGCTGCACCATGCTGACAGCGGCCAGCAGCAGACGGTGGTGGCGGACCGAGGCTGGGACCAGGTGTCGCTCGAGGCGACCGGCGACCGGCAATTGGAGATGCGCTGGCAGCAGTCGGCTGAGGCAGACACGGGGGCGTTGACGGTGGTCGTCCGCGCGGTGGCGGATCCGGCGGAGCATGCGATCCGGTGGACGCTGGAAGCGGCCGGTCAGCAGGCACCCTGGTCGCTGTCGCACGTGGCGTTTCCCCAGCTGCGGCTGGTCGCGCCTGGCGATACACCGGTGTTGCTCTTTCCCCGCGGTCCGGGCGAGCTGCAGCGCAACGCCTGGCGCGAGGCGTTTGCGTTCGGCGGTCTCTATCCCAACGGCTGGAACGCGATGCAGTTCATGGCCGCTTACGACCAGGCCGCCGGCCGCGGACTCTACTGGGCGTTGCACGATCCGCTGGGGAGCGCGAAGGACCTGTCCGCCAACTCCGATCCGCAAGCCGGCACGGTGACGCTGGTGGCCGATCACCCTGTGCCCGAGTTGCAGCAGGCGGGCAACCGGTTCGCGTTGAGCGGCGTGGGGGTCTGGCAGGCCTTCTCCGGAGACTGGTTCGACGCCGCGCAGATCTACCGTCGCTGGGTGCGCGCCGAAGCGCGCTGGTTCCCCACCCTGTCCACTTCCGGACGGGACGACACGCCGCTGTGGATGCGCGAGCTGTGCGTCTGGGCCCAGACGGGCGGCGAGGCGCAGCGGTGCGTCGAGCCGGTGATCGAGTTCGCGAAATATCTCGGCGTGCCAGCCGGATTTCACTGGTACAACTGGCATCTCAATCCGTTCGACAACGACTACCCCCATTACTTCCCCACCACACCCGGATTCACCGCCGGCGTAGCGCGTCTCCAGGAATCCCAGGTCTACGTGATGCCCTACATCAACGGCCGACTGTGGGACACGCGTGACCGGGGGCTGGAGGACTTCGAGTTCACGCAGCGGGCGCTGCCGGCCGCCACGAAGAACGACCAAGGGGAACCGTACACCGAGACGTACGGGAGCAAAGAGCAAGACGGGAGCAGTGTCCGGCTGGCGGTCATGTGTCCGGCCACCGCCCTGTGGCAGGATCAGGTGCGTGCGATCCTGGCGCGGCTGTTCACAGAGCATCGCGTGGCGGGGGTCTACATCGACCAGATCGCGGCCGCTTCCCCGGCGCTGTGCATGGATCCGCACCACGGACACCCGCGCGGTGGCGGCGCCTGGTGGAACGAGGGCTACTGGCAGATGCTCGACAAGATCCGGCAGGAGAAACCGGCCGAGTGCGTGCTGACCACCGAGTGCAATGCCGAGCCCTTTCTGCGGTGGTTCGACGGATATCTGACCTGGCACTGGCAGTATGACGGCCAGGTCCCGGCCTTTCCGGCGATCTATGGTGGCGCCATCCAGATGTTCGGGCGCGCCTACCGGGGCGGTCCGACGCAGGACCTGGCCCTGCGCATGAAGGCCGGCCAGCAGCTGGTCTATGGCGAGCAGATTGGATGGCTGGACCCGCGCGTGATCGAGCGGGCCGACAGCGGGTCGTTCCTGCGTCAGATCGTGCAGCTGCGCTGGCAGCTGCGGCGTTACTTCTTCGCCGGCCAGATGTGCCGGCCACCGCAGCTGGATCGCGCGCTGCCTACGGTGCGGGCCGACTGGCAGTGGCAGGACAACTGGTGGGTCACCACTGACGCGGTGCTCACCGGCACCTGGCAGCTGCCTCACGCGCAGCGCGCGGTGGCCATGTTCGTCAACGTGAGCGACGAGCCACTGGAAGCCGTCTGGTCCTGCGACGCCGCGACGTTCGGGTTCGACACGCCGCGCGTGGCGGTGACCGCCGTGACCCCGGAGGGCCCCGGGGAACAGACGCACGAGCCGAGCCAGTTCCGCAAGACGCTGATCTTCCCCCCGCGCTCCGCCATGGCCTGGGAGATCACTCAGGTGGCCGACCGCTGAACAGGCCGGCACCCGACCAGACCGGCGCGGGATCGCTGGGGCGCGGCGGCCCGGATCGCGTCCGGCGGAGGCGACGCCCCGCCGCGAGCTTCAGCGGGTCTGCGCACCGCGGGGTGGGCCGACCAGCCGTGTGGGACTCTGCTGGCTGCGGATCATCGCCGAAAAATGCGGCTGCTGGGCATACCG
>DAISIS010000102.1:0-13405 GCA_036821925.1 Pirellulaceae bacterium | reverse complement strand
ATGGCCTTGCGGTTCTTCGCAAGACCATGGCGCGCATCGCAGTGCCTCCCCGTGCCTACGACTCGTCCAGATCGTCCTCCAGCAGTTGGTCATCGTAGGCGACCTCAAGTTTCCGAATCTGCGCCGCCAGGGTCTCGTCCTGCTCCACCTGCTTGGAGACGTCCAGCTCCCACCGCGTGCTGGCCACGCGCAGCGCATCCAGATCGAGCGGCAGCCGGAGGATCTTGGCCAGGCGCCGCGTCACAGCTTCGATGCACGAGACATTCGTGCCGTGCAGGTAGCTGGGGATTTCAGCCACCAGGGAGATCATTTCCAGGTCGACCTTCGGGGCCTGCGTCATCAGGTAATTGGTGAACGATCCGGGCCCCTCGTAGTCCGTGCGCTGCACTCCGTACTGCGTCATCTCGGGCAGCAGGCGTTTGTCGGAGCAGGTCACATAGAGATGCGGCTCGCGGGTGTGCGGCACCGACCCGCCGTACGAGCCGACGAACACGATCCGCCGCACTCCGATGTCCGCAGCCAGGCGCAGGACGCAGTTGCCGAACCGCCCCCAGCGTATGTTCGGCTCCTTTCCGACAAACAGCGCGACGTTGGCCGCTTCTTCGGCGTAGAAGATGTTGGTCGGGAGATCCAGCACGCGGACCAGGCCATCCTGAATCTGCACCGGCGGGCGGAACAGGGCCGCAATCTCCATCGACCCTGGGAAGTTGTAGATGTAGAACGGATCGGGATCGATGTCGGCGAACGGCTGCGCCCCGGTGAGCTGGACCAGGCGCGAGACCGTGCCGGTCGACACGTCGCCACCGTCCATCCAGCCGCTGAAGGCGAGGACCAGGGTGGCCTCGTCGAGCGTCGGCCGATGGGAAACATGCAGGGCCTCGTCACCGCTGTGTTTGCTCATGACTGCTTCTTCAATCCCAATCCCAGCACGTCTCGGCAGTAGCGGACATTGGCCTCCACATCGAACAGCTGTTGTGCCTGCTCCAGCTCCACGGTGGCCTCGCCCGTCGGACGGCCGGGGGGCAGTGCATACGGCTGGCCGCGTTTGGCGAGCGCGACGAAGCGCGCGAACTCGGCCGCGCGGGCCTGCGGGAACTGCGACCAGTATTCCGGCTGGAGATACGGCATCTCGTACGACCACTTGTAGGAGATGACTTCGAGGACAAACGCCGTCTGCGGGCAGAGCGTCTGGAAGCGTTGCACATAGGCGGGCCAATCGACGACGCCCTCGCCCATGTTGACCCACATGCTGGCGGCACCGTCAGCCGTCTCCCAGACCGCGCTGTCGCGCATGCCGGTGGTGAGTGCGTAGGGGCCGAGGATTTCCAGGTTGACCATCGGGTCCTCCATGGTCCAGGCAGCGTTTCCCGGATCCATGGTGGCGCCCACGAAGTCCTTGCCCGCCGCTTCGATCAGACGCACGAGTTCCCACGCCTGCATGTCGCCGGCGTGATTCTCGATGGCGATCTTCACCCCCGCGTCCTCCGCCTCGCTCTGGACCGACTGCAGCACCTGGGCCAGCGCGTCGATGTGGCGATCGATGCCCCCGTCCCCTTTGCGGTCGTCCCGGTTGCCGAGGTAACAGCGGGCCACGGGGCTTCCCAGGCGGCGGGCCGTGCGGATGAGCAGCCGCGCATGGTCCTCGGCCGCACCCCATTTCCGGGCGTCGTACGCATTCGAAGTGGGACAGAGGCTGCTGGTGCCGACCTGCAGTTCAATCTCCGCGTCAGCCGCCTGCCCGCGGATCCTGTCCAGGTAGCCGTCATCCAGGCTCTCGTAGACTTCCAGATCCGACAGCAACAGCGTATCCAGCTTCAGGGATGCCGCATACTCGATCAGACGCGGCGCCTTCCACCCCCAGGTCCGCACGGAGAAATTGTCAACGCCCAGTTTCGTCGGGCCGAGCGCGAGGTGCGCGGACCCGCGCGGAGCCACCGCCAGGCTTGCGACGCCCGCCGCCAGCGATGTCAGAAAACTGCGCCGACTCCACCTTCCTCCGGATCCACTCATCGATCTCTCCACAAGTCTGGTTGCCACCTGTCTGGTTGCCGCGGGGAGGGCACCGCGCGTCTGTGCAGCGACCAGCCGCACGCGCCCGCCACGCCGCATTATAGCGCGCGCTCCGGCCGCGCACGAGTCAACCTCCAGGGGGCGCGCCGCAGCGGGCCACACGCGTGCCGGAGCGGCCGGTGGGGGTGGCCGGCACGGCGGGCGCTCCGCACACCGCCGGAGCTGCACACACCGCCGGAGCTGCACCGTAGCGAGCTTGATGCGGGCAGCCTGGCACGTGACAATACGCGTGGTGCATCGTGGAGTGCGGAGCCCGCCTGATGGAATCGATCGAGACGCTCGCCGTGCCGGCCAACCACTGGCGCTGGCGCCACCCGAAGAATCTGGCAGCCGTCGTGTGCGTCGGGCTGGCAGCCTATGTGGGCATCGCCTACCTGGTGCTCCCCGCGGCATGGCGGGCACACGCGCGGCACCACCCGGGGCTGGCCGACGTGTCGCGCGTGACGGTGACCCGGGACGGCATTCCCGGCGACCCGCTGAACGTGGCCCTCGTGGGCGACCGGGACCGGCTGGAGGCCGCGTTGAGCACGGCCGGCTGGCAGGCGGCCGATCCGTTGGGCCTGCGCAGCGATGTGCGGATCGCGGCCGACACCGCGCTCCACCGGCCGTACGCTGCGGCACCGGTCAGCAACCTGTATCTGTTCGGTCGCCGGGAGGACCTGGCGTTCGAGCAGCCGGCCGGCCAGGATCCGCGCCGCCGGCACCACGTGCGTTTCTGGTGTGTGGATCAGCTGGACGCAGCCGGTCGGCCGTGGTTCGTCGGTGCCGCGACGTTTGACCGGCGCGTCGGGCTGAGCCGCGACACGGGCCAGGTCACGCATCACATTGCGCCGGATGTCGATGCAGAACGCGATCATCTGCTCCACACGCTGACCACCGCCGGCCAGCTGGCCGACCGTTACTACGTGGATGATTTTCACTCCGTTCGTGCCGGCCGCAATGGCGGCGGCGATCCGTGGCAGACAGACGGCCGGCTGGCCGTGGCCGTTGTGATTCCCTAGACCCTAAACCGCTGCAGCCTCGAGAGGATTCTCCATGTGCCAACATTGCATGAGCCGTCGGACGTTCCACACACTGACCACAGCCGGTGCCGCCGGCGGACTGCTGGGTGCGGCGGCCCTGGGCGGCGCCGCGCGGGTGGAGATCGAACCGTGGGATCCCGATCAGCCACCTCGCGTGACCGGGCGGCCGCTGCGTGTGCAGCCGATCCTGGCGCATGCCATCTGTACACCGCGCGAGAAGACGTCGTGGCGGTCGTGGAGCGAGATCGTCAACGAACCGGCAGCCGCTCAGGAGATGCAGCGGATTGACGGCGAGCTGCAGGCGTTGCAGGCCCGCGCCGACTTCCCGCTCGAACTCCTGCCGCTGGTCAAGGTGACCACGCCGGCGGAGGCGGCCAACGTGCAGCAGGGCACGTTTGACACCGTGCTGCTCTATGCCGCCTCGAATGCCCGGCTGTTCCAGCCGTGCAGTGCCGCCGATCCGCGCCGCGACACCGTCGTGTTCGTGCGGCACAGATCGGGCCCCACGTACTACGGGTATGAGTGCCTGGGGGTACGGCACTTCCAGGTCCCGTCCCCCGAGTGGCGGCACGGCAACAGCGCTGACCACCACGGCGGCGTGACGCTCGACGACGTCGTGGTCGATGACTACGACGAAGTGCTGTGGCGGCTGCGCGCCCTGTACGGACTGAATAATTTCCTCGGCCAGCGTGTCGTGGCGCTCGGCGGAGCCAGTGGCAAGTGGGACCCTGCCGCGCCGGACGTGGCGCGCCAGCGGTACAAGTTCGACATCGTCGACGTCAGCTACGATGACCTCGCCGCCCGGCTAGCCGCCGCGTCGGCCGACACGCAACTGCAACAACAGTGCGCCGCCTGGACCGAGCGGTACCTGCACCTGCCGGGCACGAAACTGGAAACGGACCAGGCGTTCGTCCAGCGCGCCTTCGCGCTGTACACGGTGTTTCGCCAGTGGCTGCGCGAGCACGAGGCGTCGGCCATCACGATCAACGAGTGCATGGGCACCATCCTGTCGGCGTCCAACACCACCGCCTGCATGCCTTTGAGCTGGCTCAACGATGAGGGGTTCCTGGCTTTCTGCGAGTCGGACTTCGTGGTCGTCCCCCCCGGCGTCCTCCTGCACCACATCTCCGGCAAGCCGGTCGTGATGCACAATTCGACCTTCCCGCACAAGGCCACCGTCACCTGCGCGCACTGTACGGCACCCCGGCGGATGAACGGCAAACGGTACGAGCCCGTGCGCATCATGACCCACTACGAATCGGACTTCGGCGCAGCGCCGAAGGTGGAGATGCCCGTGGGACAACTGCTCTCGGCCATCAGCCCCGAATACTCCACCGGACGCTGGGTCGGCATCCGGGGCATCGTGCGCGACAACCCGTTCTTCGCCATCTGCCGGACACAGCAGGACGTGGAGATCCAGGGGGACTGGCGCCGCCTGATCCAGGAAGCGCGCGACTCGCACTGGATGATGGTGTACGGCGATTACCTGCGGGAAGTCGGCTACGTGCTGCCCAAGATCGGCATGACCTGGGATAACGTCTCGGGGTGAGGCGAGCCGGGCGGGTGTGGCGTGCGACGCAGCGCGCAATACGCGCAGCGACATCCGCGGCATCGCCGCTCGTCAGTTCGTCGCGCGCGCGGGTCGGCCCGCCCCACCTGCCGCCTGGAGCTTGCCGCGCAACTCCGCGAGCGTGGCGGCGTGCGCCGGATCGGCAGCCACGTTGTGCTGCTCCCCGGGATCCGCCTGCAGATCGTAGAGTTCTATGCCGCGGCGACCCGCGTCCCACTCAGTGTAACACCAGCGTTCCGTCCGCACCGATCGCCCGAGCCAGTCCTCACGCGCCACCAGTGTGATGGCGGGCCTGTCCCGCGGCGCATCCGGATCGTCGAGCCACGGCACGAGACTGATCCCTTCCAGACCCGGCGGCAGAGGGAGGCCGCAGAGCTCGACGAGCGTGGGATAGATGTCGACGAACTCGACCGTGCGCGGGCAGGTCCGCCCGGCGGTGCGCTGGCGGGGATCGACAATCACCAGCGGTGCGCGGGCCGAGACGTCGAACAGCGTTCCCTTGCCCCACATGCCTTTCTCCCCCAGGTGCCAGCCGTGGTCGCCCCACAGCACGATGACCGTGTTGTCGCGCAGTGCGAGCTGGTCCAGGGCATCGAGCAGCAGCCCCAGTTGCTCGTCGACAAAACTGACACAGGCGTAGTACGCCGCGATGGCCCGCCGGGCATCCTCCGGCGACACAGGCTGCTCGAAGAACAGGTCCAGGTTGTACCGCAGCGCGTGCCGCGGCACCGCGTCATCGGCGGTGGGCATGGGGGCGAAATCGGCCGGCAGCGGCATCTGCTCAGGCGGGTAGAGATCAAAAAAGCGCTGAGGCACAACTAGCGGCACGTGCGGCTTGTAGAAGCCCACACCAAGAAAGAACGGATGACCGGCAGCGGCCTGGGCTGCCAGCACCCGGATCGCCTCCTCGGTCGACGCGACGTCCGCCGTCCATTCGTAGGCTTTCGCGCGTGCCGGCGCCCCCTGCTCCTCGGCATCCGGCACCGGGCCGAATACGTTGGCCCACGTGCGCAGTGACTTGACCCAGCTGTTCGGCGGTGGGGCCAGCGTGCGGTAGGGCTCCCAACGCGTCAGGTCCGCCACCATGCGCGCATGCACCTCCTGGCTCTTGAGCACCCACTTCTCACCGGCACTCCAGTCGGGTGGATACGCGTCGCCAGGCACTGCCTCGCCCGGGTACCAGTGCTGCATGGATTCCTTGCCGAAATGAAAGATCTTGCCCAGCAGCCGCACGTCGTAGCCCTGGTTGCGGAAGTGCTGCGGCAGCGTCACCCAATCGCGTCCCAACAGCGCCGGTTGGGCAAAGTCAATCGTCTCGGTCGTCGTGGGATAACGCCCCAACAGCAGCGACGTGCGGGACGGACTGCAGATCGGGAACTGGCAGTAGGCGCGCTCAAACCGGACCCCCTGCCGGGCCAGCCGAATCAGATTCGGCGTGCGCGCGACCGGATCACCGTAGCAGCCGATGCGCGTGTTCAGGTCGTCGACCGCGATGAACAGCACGTTCGGCCGGCGGCCGGCATCACCATCTTGCGCCGCGGAGCACACGGCCACCCACCCGCCGATCCACGCCAGGGCAGCCCCGAGAATGGTTGTCGTTGGTTTCACGACGCGTCTCCCCCAGCAGGTGTGCCGGCAGCCCCGGTACCATCGTCAGCTGTGGCCCAGGTGCGGGTCAAGTCGGTCGCAGCAGTTTTTGGCCTGGGGAGGTGGCCTTCAGACACTCTGTCTGTCCGATGCTTTGACCTATAGTATCTGTAGCTTCGTGCTCCTGTACGTGCCAACCGCGAACCTGTGAGCCTGGGGATCGACCGGTGGAATTGCTGTACCAGTTTGTCGACCTGTTCCTGCATCTGGACAAGCACCTTGACGTCATCATCCAGGATTATGGCACGTGGACGTACCTGATTCTGGTGGCGATCATCTTCTGCGAGACGGGGCTGGTGGTCACCCCCTTTCTGCCGGGAGATTCCCTGTTGTTTGCGGCGGGCACCTTTGCGGCACGCGGCGCGCTGGACGTCCACATACTGTTTCTGCTGCTGGCGGTCGCCGCCGTTTTGGGCGACACCGCCAACTACTGGATTGGTGCTGCGATCGGCCCTCGGGCATTCAGCGGGAAGTATCGGTTGTTGAACCAGCGGCATTTGCAGAGGACGCACGAGTTCTACGAGCGTCATGGCGGCAAGACGATTGTGCTGGCACGATTCGTCCCGATCATTCGCACCTTTGCCCCCTTTGTAGCCGGCATTGGTGCCATGAACTACCCGCGGTTCATCACGTACAACGTCGCGGGCGGGGTGGCGTGGGTCGGTCTGTTCGTGTACGGCGGGTACTTCTTTGGCGGCCTGGAACTCGTGCGTCAGAATTTCACGCTCGTGATCCTGGCCATCATCTTCATCTCGGTGCTCCCCATCGCCATTGAATTCGCGCGATCTTGGCTCAGCAGCCGGCCGGTAGACGCTGAATAAGGGCGAAGCAATTGCCGTTAGCGCCGGGGCGAGACGGGGCCGCGCGCGCGGGGTGCGCCGCGTTTGAGGGTGGCCCGGCGCGCCCGGCAGACCGGGGCGCGGTCCCTTGACGGCGGAGCCGCCCACCGCTAAACAAGCTCTGACGCCCACCAATTCGTCCGAGGGGTGATACCCGATTCCGGGCGAACCTGCAACAATGAGCGGTTCTATTGCGTCCCCGATTGTGCGGTTTCGTCTCTTCCCAAGTGCATTGAGGTGAACATGATACAGCTACTGAAAACGAAGTGGAGGCAGGCCGTAGTCCAGACTGCCTGCGTGGTATTTCTCGCCGCGTCTTTCGTCGCCGGTCCCCTGACGATGCCGCTCCTGGCGGCGGAGGACGGAGCGGCGGCGGCGGGCGTACCGGCAGCGGCAGCGGGCGAGCATGGATTTGAGTGGTTTTCGCCGTTTACGTCGGACAAGTTCGACAAGGTCGAACAGGCCATGCTGATCCTGGTGCTGGCCATTGCCGTCGCCGGGTTGTTGTACGCCCTGATGCTGGTGCGACAGGTGAAGATCGCGGATCAGGGCACGCCGAAGATGCAGGAGATTGCGGCGGCCGTGCGGGAGGGGGCGAACGCGTATCTGGGGGCGCAGTTCCGCAAGATCGGGCCGCTGATCATCATCATCACGGTGGCGTTGTTCCTGACGAAGTGGGGGCACTGGGAGTTTGCGTGGGGCCGATCGGGCGCGTTTCTGCTCGGCTCGCTGTTCAGCTGGTGTGTGGGGTTTGTCGGCATGCGTCTGGCGACGACCGGCAACCTGCGTGTGGCTGCGGCCGCGCGGCACAGTTACGGCGAGGCGATGCAGCTGGGCTATCGGACCGGCACGATCACGGGCATGTTAACCGACGGGCTGGGGCTGTTGGGTGGCACGTGCATTTTCCTGGTGTATGGCGAAGACGCGTATGAGGCTCTGCTGGGGTTCGGCTTCGGCGGTACGCTGCTGGCGTTGTTCATGCGGGTCGGCGGCGGCATCTACACCAAGGCGGCGGACGTCGGTGCGGACCTGGTGGGCAAAGTCGAGGCGGGCATTCCGGAAGACGATCCGCGGAACGCTGCGACGATTGCGGACAACGTGGGGGACAACGTCGGTGACTGTGCCGGTATGGCCGCCGACATTTTCGAGAGTTACGAAGTGACGATCGTCGCTGCGATGATCCTGGGCCTGGCCAGCTTCGGGCACAAAGGGGTGATCTTCCCGCTGCTGGTGCGCGGCATCGGCGTGCTGGGGTCCATCATCAGCACCTACACGGTGAAGGCTGGCGCCAACGACACGTCGGACACGGCGTTGCGGAGCGTCCACCGCGGGTTCTGGATCGGATCGATCATATCCATCACCGGGTTCTTCATCATCGGGTTGTTCTATCTGCATTTCCCGAAGGAGTACTTCGTTAACTACGCGATGGCCGCGAATGGTTTCCCGCAAGGTGATGCGGCGAATCTGCCATTCTGGGCCAACTTCTTCACCTCCACACTCGACATGCGGCCGGCCTGGACCTGCCTGATCGGCGTGTTCCTGGCGATCGCGCTCAACAAGGTCACCAGCTACTACACGCACACCTCGCACAGCCCGGTCAAGACGCTGGCTCGGTCCTGCCAGACGGGTCATGCGACGAACATCATTCAGGGGTTCGCCGTCGGCTACGAGAGCACGGTGGTGTCCATCCTCGTGATTGCCGGCGCCATCATGCTGTCGGTGCTCTGCTATGTCGGTACGCCGCCGGTGTTTGTCGCCTACGGTGTGGCCATGACCGGCATCGGCATGCTCACGCTCACCGGCAACACGATCTCCATGGACGTCTTCGGCCCGGTAGCGGACAACGCCAACGGGATCGGCGAAATGGGGTACGACCGCGAGGAGATGGAACGGCAGCAGCCGGGCAGCTACAAGCGAGCCCGCCAGATCCTGGCCGACCTGGACGCGGTGGGGAACACCACCAAGGCCGAAACGAAGGGGATCGCCATCGGCTCGGCCGTCATCGCGGCCGTGTCGCTGTTCTCCAGCTTTATTGCCGTGATTGCGGTAGGCAGCGAAGACAAGCTGCGTTACATGACGATGGAGCAGTACGAGAAGTTTGCCGGCGAGTTGACCGTCGCCGACCCGCTGGTGCTGATCGGACTGTTGATCGGTGGAGCGGTGCCGTTCCTGTTCAGCTCGATGCTGATCCGGGCAGTCGGCCGAGCGGCGTTCTTCATCGTGAAGGAGGTCCGCGTCCAGTTCCGGGATCCGGGGATCATGGACGGCACGAAGAAGCCGAACTACGGTCGGGTGGTCGACATCTGCACCAGCACGGCTCAGGCCGAGCTGATCGGCCCCGGATTGCTCGCCATCCTGGCGCCGGCATTCGTCGGCTTCCTGCTCGGGCCGTACGCCTTGGGCGGATTCCTGGCAGGGATGATCCTGGTGGGCCAGCTGCTGGCCGTCTTCATGGCCAACGCCGGCGGCGCCTGGGACAACGCCAAGAAGATGATCGAGGATGGCGTGTACGGCGGCAAAGGCTCGGAAGCCCACAAGGCATCTGTCACCGGCGACACCGTGGGCGATCCGCTGAAGGACACCGCGGGCCCCGCCATCAATCCGCTGGTGAAGGTGATGAACATGGTGTGCCTGCTGGGCCTGGGCCTGGTGCTGTCCAACAATATGATGGGGATCAATCCCAGTGGGGAATCCACACGGTGGTACGTGGGGATCCTGGTGGCGGCCGTGGCCTTGGCTGGCATCCTGTGGGCTGTCTGGCGCAGCAAGCATGAGTCGGCCGAGATGAAGGAGATTGTCGGCGGCCTGGACGAATAGTCATCACGAGAACAGAACCATGCTGGCGATCCTGTTCGTGGCGTGTGCCGGCGTATTCGTCGTGGCGTTCTTCACGTACGGCCGGTTTCTCGAGCGACGTTTCGACGTCGACGACAACCGGCCGACGCCCAGCCACACGGAGTACGACGGAGTCGACCGCGTTCCGGCCCACCCGGCGGTTCTGTTCGGACATCATTTCTCGTCGATCGCCGGCGCGGGACCGATCGTAGGACCGATCGTCGCCGCGCTGGCGTTCGGCTGGGCCTTTCCTCTGGCCTGGATCCTGTTGGGATCGATTTTCATTGGAGGGGTCCACGATTTTTCCGCCTTGATCGCGTCCGTGCGCAACCGGGCGCGGTCGGTGGCGGACATCGCTCGCGAATCCCTCTCCCCGTTGGCCTATCGCCTGCTGATGCTGTTCATGTGGCTGGCGCTGGTCTACGTCCTGGCTGTGTTTACCGACCTGACGGCGACCACGTTCGTGCAGGACGGAGGGGTGGCCACGTCGTCGTGGCTGTTTCTGGTCCTGGCGCTGATGTTCGGTCTGAGCGTCTATCGACTGCACGTGCCGGTCCGACGGGCGTCGCTGGTCTTCGTGCCGCTGGTGTTCCTGTGTGTCTGGCTGGGCCAGTTGTGGCCGATTCCTCCCGCGGCGCTCGGCGTGCTGGCCGGCTGGGAGCCCGCCCAGGTCTGGTCGATCATTCTGCTCCTGTACTGCCTTCTCGCCTCGGTGACGCCGGTCTGGATCCTGCTGCAGCCGCGTGATTATCTGTCATCCTTTTTGCTGTACGCTTCCGTCCTGGTCGGTCTGCTGGGCATCTTGTTGGGCGGATTCGACATGCAGTTCCCGGCGTTCATCACGTGGCACGACGAGAAGGTCGGCCCGCT
This sequence comes from Pirellulaceae bacterium, assembly GCA_036821925.1. Taxonomy (GTDB): domain Bacteria; phylum Planctomycetota; class Planctomycetia; order Pirellulales; family Pirellulaceae; genus JAAYDI01. The sequence goes on along the minus strand of DAISIS010000102.1, from coordinate 2,552 downwards.
CTTTCCGATCCTGTTCATCACCGTCGCCTGCGGCGCCTGCTCCGGCTTTCACTCGCTGGTCGCCTCCGGCACCTCGTCCAAGCAGCTCGACAAGGAGCGTCACGCGCGGACAGTCGGCTATGGTGCGATGCTGGTGGAGGGGCTCGTGGCCGTCATCGCCCTGACGACGGTGATGATGATGGCCAGCGGGGAGGGGGTGCGCAGCCAGGAACCGACGGTCGTGTTCGCCCAGGGGATGAGCCGGTTCGTCACAGTGCTGGGCCTCCCCGGCAAGCTCGGTTACGCCTTCGGACTGCTCGCGCTCTCCGCGTTCATTCTCACCACGCTCGATACGGCGACGCGTCTGGGCCGGTACATCTTCGAGGAGTTTTTCCAGCTGCGTGGCGGCGCGTCGCGGTATGTCGCGACGGTGGCTACGCTGGCGTTGCCGCTGGTGTTTGCGCTGGTGGAACTCCACGACGCCCAGGGGCATCGACTGCCGGCCTGGCGAGCGGTGTGGCCCGTATTCGGGGCCACCAATCAGCTCCTGGCCGGCCTGACGCTCCTCGTGCTGGCCGTCTGGGTGCGGAAGCTCGGCAAGCCGATCGGCTTTCTCATTCTGCCTTTGGTCTTCATGACGACGGCGACGATCTGGGCCCTCGTGCTGCTGGTGGGCAAGTACCGCATCTCGTTGATCGGCGTGGTCGCCATCGTGCTGCTGCTGCTGGCGATCCTGCTGATCGTCGAGTCGGCACGCGTCCTACGCCGATCGTGGGCGGGCGTCGGCCAGTGACGCTGGCATGCCCCTGTGCACTGACATGCCCCTATACATAGGAATGCTCGCATGACGAAAATGGCGGCCGTTCGCGGCGGGCTGTACGGTGCAGCGGGCACCGCATCGACGACGGTGATGATGGCGGCCCGGACGGCGTGTGAGGCGGCAGGCCTCGTCCCCGCGTGGCTGCGAATGTCGTGCGTCGTTCTGCTTTCCGCCGGCACCGTGCAGCTCGATGCGCAAGTCGACTCGGCGACGAAGGAACCTGCGATGCAAGCGCCCACCCTCACGGTCCGTGGCTGCGTGGATTTCGAGGTTACAGGGCGCGGGGATGCGCTGCAATGGGAACGTGCGGACTGGGTGGCGTTGCACACGCGTCCCGGCGGCAGCCACCACTACGAAGCACGGTTCAAGCTGCTGTATTCCGAGAAGGGCATCTACGTGCTGTTCGACGGCACCGACAAACAGCTGACGGCGACAATGCAGCAGGACTTTCAGGAGCTGTGGACGGAAGATGTCTTCGAGTGTTTCTTCTGGACGGACGAGCAGCATCCGGTTTACTTCGAATACGAGATCTCGCCGCTGGGTCGTGAGTTGCCGATCCTCATTCCCAACCTGAACGGCCGATTCCTCGGCTGGCGGCCGTGGCAATACGAGGGGGCGCGGCGCACACGCAAGGCGGTGTCGGCGCGTGGCGGCCGGTGCGCGCCGCACGCCAACGTGTCGGGCTGGCGGGCGGAAGTGTTCATCCCCTACGACCTGCTCCAACCACTGGGGAATGTGCCACCCCAGCCAGGCACGCGGTGGCGTGCCAACTTCTATCGTGTCGACTATGACGAGGGGCGCACCACCGCCTGGGACTGGGCACGCGTGGGACCCAGCTTCCACGAGTACCGCAGCTTTGGCACGCTTGTATTTGAGTGACGCGCGCCGTGACTTGCAGCCGGTGCTGACGTACACTCCATTAGCGGCGGGTCGGTTTCTTTTCGTAGAGCATCTCTGGCAGCGAGCGGTAGGACGGCCATGGGCGGATCTTGGCGAATCGGCACAGTCTCGGGCATCGGCATCTTCCTGCACTGGACCTTCCTGATCCTGCTGGGCTGGATCGGCGTGTCGCACATTCTGCGGGGTGACGACCTGGGGGATGCCCTCCAGGGGATCATCATGATCGTGGCCCTCTTCGGCGTGGTGGTGCTGCATGAGCTGGGGCACGCCCTGGCGGCCCGCCGCTACGGCATTCCCACCAAGGACATCACGCTGCTGCCGATTGGCGGGGTGGCCCGGCTGGAACGCATGCCCGAAGAGCCGCGGGAGGAGCTGGTCGTGGCGCTGGCGGGCCCCGGCGTGAACGTGGTGCTGGCCATCCTGTGTGTGGCGGGCATCATGGTCTTCGTGGGCATCACGAACGTGGCGACGAGCGTCAACACCGGCATGAACGAGCTGGGGGTTCTGATGGAGAACCAGCAACGGCTCGGGACGCTCAGCGAACCGCTTGTGAGGTTCCTCACCTACATGCTGATCGCCAACGTGATCCTGGTCGTGTTCAATCTGCTCCCGGCATTCCCGATGGATGGCGGCCGCGTACTGCGGGCGATTCTGGCGATGAACATGGACTATGTCCGCGCGACGCAGGCGGCGGCCACGGTCGGCAAGGGGATGGCCGTGCTGATCGGCTTCTGGGGGCTGTTCAGCATGAATCCGTTCCCCGTATTCATCGCGCTGTTCGTGTGGCTGGGGGCCGCGTCGGAAGCGTCGATGGTGCAGGTGAAGCCGGGTCTGCAGGGGATGCCGGTGGCGC
>DAISIS010000101.1:0-13495 GCA_036821925.1 Pirellulaceae bacterium | reverse complement strand
GAGAGGAGACGAGACGAGTGAGATGAGATGGCGTAAGCCAGTGCAGACGCCATGCCGAATCCCCCGGAATATTCCGCTGGCTGACGTAACCGGGCTTGCTGGTTGCGGTTAGCAGAAAGGACTCGAGTGGAGGTCGGTGTGCGGAGCGCGGCGGATCGCCGCCGATCGTGTAAGAACGACCAACGTTCAGGACCGGCGTTGCCGGCGGGCCAGTCGATCGCGCAGTCGGGCCGCCAACTCGTACTCTTCGGCCGCCACGGCGTCGGCCAGCTGTTCCTGCAGTGTCCGCCCCACGCCATACTCCTGCCGCAACGATTCGCGCAGCTGGCTCAACCGTTGCACCAGAGCATCGTCTTCGAAACAGGTGTCCGGCTCCTGCTCACGGAACAGCTGCTGCATCTGCTGCAGCCCGCGATTGACTTCGTGCACGGCCGCCACCGGCCCCTGCTGCTCGAGTTCCGCCAGGGCCGAGGCCTGGGTGCGGTGAAACAGGACGAGGGGGCGCTGCTGCTCGTGCGCGACGGTCCATTGCTCGCCCGGGGAATGCCGCCGGCAGAAGTCCATCAGGGCCAGCGTGTGATCGGCGTCGTCCACCACCGAGCGGAAACGCTGCAGCTTGAGCCAGCAGACGCGGCGATGGTAGAACTGCACGAACTCGCGGTCCACCTCTGCGCACTGCTCTTCATCCAACCGGAACGCGTCCCCCGCGGAGGCCGTTCGGCTGATCAGGTAGTCGAGATAGGTTTCATAGCCGTGCGGCTGCGAGCCGTCCGGTCGCCCGTGCGTTTCCAGCTGCAGAATCCCCAGGTCCAGGCGCATCTGCAACACGTCTCGACCGTCGGCACCCTGGCAGAGTCGCACCTTGACCGTCGCCGGGTCGTACGCCCATTCGCGCAGAATATGATCGATGTGTTTGCCGCTCGCCATCTCAACCCACTTTGCCACGTGTCGCGGAACTGCAGTCGGTTGATTATATCAGACACCTCGGCAGCGAGAAGGCAAGACGCGGGCGACCGCGTGGCGTCCGGTCAGCCGCGCCGCAACCGTACGTCACCGGAGCGGGTGGCGAAGTGCGTGGGATCGGGCTCCGTATCATCGTCGATCACCAGGACGCGTTCGGTGCCGGTCCGGTGCGCTGCATCCCTGTTCAGGCCCCGCCGCACCTGGTGGACATCCCAGACCAGCGCCCCCATCATCGCGACGACCCACACCAGAGACTCGATCACCAGATGGCAGGCCAGCAATGCGATGAACGGCAGACAGATGACTCCCACCCACACGGCCGCGTACAGCCAGCCCTTCCACGACACGGGGCGCAACCCCCATCCGACAGTCTTCTTCTGGAACCAGGCAGGATTGCCGAACATGACGTCTCTTCCTCCCTCGATGGCGGTCTGGCGCGCAGGACGCCCGGCAGCGGCACCGGCCCGATGCAGGCGAACCCGCGGATCGCCGGGGCGCGTCCGCAGCGCGACACAGGCAGCTATTCGCGGCGCAGCAGGCAGGCTTGGATCGCGGGGTGCCATTTTTCGCGCGGGCCGGTGACGGCCGGTCAGTCGTAACCGGCCGGACGATGGCGGAGCTGTTTCTTCTGGGCCGTGTGCTGTTTGGCGCGCAGACGCCGTTCGCGCGACGCGCGAGTGGGCCCTGTCGGCCGCCGCCGCACAGGTGGTTGCCGGACGGCCAGGATGAGTTGCCGCAGTTTCTCCAGGCAGTCCTCCCGGTTGCGGTTCTGATCGCGGAAGCGCTGGCTGTGCAGGACCACCTCCCCCAGGGCGGTCAGACGCGGGCGATAGCGGGCTACGAAGCGGTCGCGCACGGCCGCCGGCAGACTGGGCGAGTGCACCACGTCCCAGTGGAGCGTCACCTTGGAGTTCACCTTGTTGACGTTCTGGCCGCCGGGTCCGCTGCTGCGGGAAAACGACAGCCGCAGTTCGCTCAGCGGGATCTGAATCTGGGGGTCGACGACGAGCAATTCGGCCTCACTGCGCCAGCTGGCACAACTGCGTCACAGTGGCACGACTCTGCTGCACCAGGTCACGATAATCCACCGTTTCAATCTCCTGCCCCATCAACTTGACGTCGAAGTATCCGTCGTACCCGGCCGCGACAAGCGTGGCCACAATGCGTTGGAGCGGCACGATTCCGGCGCCGAGCGGGCAGCGGTCCTGTTCCCCGTCCGGCACGTGCCGCGCGTCGGCCAGATGCACGATGCCCAGGTGCGGCGCCCACTGCTGCAAACGCTTCATGGCCGCGTCGTCGGTGCCGAAGTAATACGTGTCAAAGGCCAGCTTCAGGTGCGCGTGCTCAAAGTTCTCCAGCAGCGACACGGTCTCGCCTATATCGGTCAGGAACGTCCACTGCGCCGCACACTCCTTGTGCACCGGTTCCAGCGCCAGGCAGACGCCGGCTTCCGCGGCGTGCGGCAGGAGTTCCTTGAGCGCGTTGGTCAGCAGCCGCCGGGCATGATTGTGCGTGTGTCCGGCCCGCGGGCCGCTGTAGAGCACTAAGCACGGGGCGTGGAGCAGCGCGGCCAGGCGGATCGCCTCGTGCCCATCCTCCACACTCTCGCTGTACGACCGGCCATCGCTGCCCGTGAACCCGCCGGCCCACAACAGGCTGGACACCGCCAGGCCACATTCGGCAATCAACTCGACCCCCTTCTCCTCGCCGAAGTCCGACAGCTTCTGGCGCCACACCGCGATGGCGTCCAGACCCGCATCGGCGTAGTGCTGCACGTCCTCTTCAAACGACCACCGATAGGTCGTCAACTCGTTCATGGAAATGCGCACTGCCATCCGTGTCGGCTCCTTTATTCCACTGGCGGCTCCGCTGCCGCCGCTGCCGGTTCCGGCGGCCGCTCCGCCGGCCCCGCTTCCCGCGTGATCGACCAGGCCACCAGCCAGCGCTGGCTGTCCTTGCTCAGCCCGAAGTCGGCCACCAGACGCCGTTCCATGTCTGACAGGTGACCGGCCCCGTAGAAGACGGCGATCCGCCGCTTGCCCTGCTGCAGCTGGCGGCGCAGCACATCCAGCGCTTTCTTGTTGCGTTCGGTGATGAGCGTGGAACCCTGCGGGCCACGCAGCGAGGACATCTGGTCCTCCATGGTCTCAAACTGCTCCGCCATGATGCGCTTCAGGCGGTAGGTCCGGTCTTTGGCCAGCAGCGCCACCAACAATTCCAGGTCGCTCCCGGCCCGCTCGTTCCCCTGCTTGGCCTGCACCGCCAGCGCGTCGGCCAGCAGTTGAAAGAAGAGCGTCACGAAACTCTCTCCCCGGTCCTTCATGCTCTGCGAAAACTCCGCCGGCGACATGTCGGCATGCACCAGATTCGGACGCGAATAGTCGATCCGGTCAAGCTGGAACTCCAGCTTCAAGACATCCTTCATCATGTTCTGCAGGAAACTGACCGGGTTGCCGCCTGCCTGCTGCTGCCCAGCCGCCACGCGTGTTCCCTCCGGAGCTACCAGTTCGTAGAGTACAGCGTCGTACGACCGGAACAGCTCGTTGAGCTGGTCGTAGTACGGCCCGTCCCCCACGTGCACTGCTCCGATCAAGTCGACCTGAACAGACGGTTCCTGACCCGGCTTCGAAACGTACCGCGTCACGGCCGTTTCCAGCGCCACCGGCTGTTTCGCATCATCGCGGCGGACACGCAGGAATCGGGTCGCTTCCTGGGCGTCCGCGGCCTGGCCGCGGGCAACACCAGCGTCGTGCTGCTCCCGCTCCTGCGTCTGCGCCTGCTTCTGTTCCTGCTTCTGCGTCTGTTCCTGCGTCTGTTCCTGCGTCTGTTCCTGCGTCTGTTCCTGGCCGAATACCGGGGTCCCCAGCAGCACTGCGCATGCCCAGAAAGTCAGAATCAGCCGACGGTTGCGTGTCATCACGTATCACTCACTGCTCGTGGGTGCCACGACGGGGCTGGGCCGCCCAGGCCCTGCCCCCCCATTCTCAGGGCTTCTGCGGCGTGACCGGAGAGCGTCAGACGGCCGCCAGAGCGCCGGCGCGAAGCATCTGGCGATCGCCCCTCGTTCGGCTCGTCTGCAGTATAAATCACCGGCGAACGTGGGTGCAGAGGGCACTGTGCCGGCCCCCCGCGGCAACGCGCGTAAAAACTGGCAAAACCTGTTTGATTTTCCAGACCTGCGAATCATAGTAGGAGGATCGCTCAGAGGTAACTCTGAGTTCGGCCTCCCAGGAACCTGCCCCGCCTGAGGAGGCCATTTTTGTTGCGTCTGCTCGGTGCCAGGCATCGAGTTGGGTGCCCCAGCGTGCCGATGTCAGAAGCAGGCAGCGGTCATTACCGGAATAATCCCCACGTCGGGCACCCACAGAACAGCTTTCCCATACGGCAGACTCCTGCCAGGACGAGTGTTCAGGACGTTGAGACCCGGTCGAAATTTGCGCAGACGCCCCAGCCTGCGTGATCCTGGAAACCCCAGATCATGGACGCAACAAATCCTCGCGAATTTCAGCAAGGCTTACCGTTCTTACTCAACTTCCACGACGTGCACATCCGATACTACCGTCACAAAGAGAAGTAGTCCCACGCTGCTCGAGCATATTCGTTGGGGGGCGTGGCTAACCAGACGCGATGGCCGAGGGTGGAACGGAACCATGTCGATCACAAGATTTACGTCCGTGCTGGCGGCGTTGGTAACCGCAGTGACGCTGGCACCGCACGTGCAAGCCGAGTTGTTCAAACCATTCGCTTTTCCGCCGGTCGAATCGGACTTCCAGTTCTTTGCACCAGCGGACGTGGACACGTATGGAGGCGGACCGCAGCAGAAGACCGGCTGGTTCGCCGACTACGATCGCGTGTACATCAACGTATCGCGCCCAAACGATTCCTACTGGGAATCGAGCAAGATGGGCGACTTCACGTGGGGCAACCGATTCGAAATCGGCTACGTGGATGACGAACAGAAGGGCTGGCTGTTCACCGGCTGGCACATCGACGGTCCCAACCAGTCAGACGTGGTCATCACAGAGCGTATGAACCGCTACAACGATGAGGAAGGGCAGGGTGACGACGACGATGACGACGATGATGATGATACGGTACTCTATCCGCGCCGGGACGACAACAACTTCTATACCGGTGCGCGTGATTACCTGGTGACCAACAGCATTAACGTGGCCGACCTGTCGGGCGCGGAGATCAATCGCACCTGGCAACTGGATCAGCTGCACCATGGCGCGTTCCTGACGCCGTTTGTCGGTCTGCGGTACGTGAAGTTCAAGGACTACTATCGCCGCGAGACCTACAGCCGCTGGGACGAGGACGGCTTCCCGACTCCGATCTACCCGCCCATTGGCGTCGACGCCCTGCTGGCCACGACCGAAGCGCTTCAGTCGCTGCAGGCCAGCGTGGTCAACGATATGGTGGGTGGCCAGCTGGGAGTACACTGGTCGCGGGATTACCGCCGCTGGAACTTCTCCGGCGACTTCAAGGCCTTCGCCCTGGAGAACTTCCAGAACTGGCGACAAATCACCAAGACGGAAGTCACGATCTATGGCGGTGGACTGCCGGTGGACGGCACACAGCCTGACACGGTCTTGATGATGGAGTCGAACGGAGGGAGCGATCACACGGCCGAGTTCGTGTTCGGCATGGAGTTGCGTTTCGACGCCGCGTATCGCCTGACACGCGACATCTCCCTGCGATGCGGAGCGGAATTCATGGACTTCGGTCAGGGAATTGGCCGCGGGCTCGATGTGGCCGACAACAACCAGGACCTGATCATGTACGGGTTCACCATGGGCGTGACGTGGAACCGTTAGCCCGGGCAGCCGCAACAGGCAGGGCCCGGAGCGGCAACGGCTGCAGCACCCACTTCGACCATCCAGGCGCCACTGTGGCGCCTGGCGTCGTTTCTTGGGTCTGGGTGAATGTATGGCCGTCCCACTAGGTGGTGCGTGTGGACAGTCGGCGGAGCTCAGAAATCTCGTTCATCAGCCGCAACCGCAATGGGCTTTCGGGGCGTAGCTCATCAAGCAACGCTTCCGCCTTGTCGTACGCCTCCGGGTCACCATCCGCCTTCTTCAGAATCTGCCGATAACTGCGCTGGACTTCTGCTTCGGTAAGCAAAGACGTGTTCCTCGCCTCTCAAGGAAGTGACAGGCTCGCCGCAAAGGACTCCGACGATCGCGTCATCGGACGGCGATACCACAGTTGCACTCCATTCTAGAACTCGGCCGTCGGTCCGCAAGTGCGGCTGTCGCAAATGGCGGCCCGCTGCCGCGTCATACGGCCCCCGCGCCGGCTCAACCCGCAGCATGCGCAGCCGAATCGCTCGACGATACGGCCGCATCCGCAGGCTGCCGCGGCTGGCAGTACTTCGCATCGATCCGGAACAACTCCTCGGCGACCGCGTTGACGGTCTCCAGAATCTGCTGCTCCGTATGACACGCGGTCACGAAGAACCGCAGGCGCGCTGCATGCTCTTCCACAGCTGGATACAGAATCGGCTGCACATTGATCCCGCGTTCAAAGAGCCGCCGGGACAGCAGCAGCGAGTGCAGTGAGTTCCCCACGATCACGGGGATCACCGGCGTGTTGTGGCTCAATCCCGTATTGAGCCCCCGCTGCTTGGCCAGCCTCAGGAACGTCCGGGAACGGTCCTGGACTCGCGCCACCCGCTCCGGATCCTCTTCGATCAGACGCAGCGCGGCCAGCGCGGCGGCCGCGTTCGACGGCGGCATCCCGACGCTGTACACGAACCCCGGTGCGGTGTACTTCAGGTACTCCACCAGCTCGCGACTGCCGGCGATGTAGCCACCACAGCTGCCAAACGACTTGCTGAGCGTCCCCATCCAGATGTCCACCGCCCGCGGATCGACTTCAAAATGCTCACCGATCCCCCGGCCGTGCGGTCCCATCGTCCCGATGGAGTGTGCCTCGTCGACCATCAACAGCGTCTTGTGACGCTGCTTGACCTCCACGAACCGCGGCAGGTCCGGATAGTCGCCGTCCATGCTATAGACCCCCTCGATCGCGATCAGCACGCGGCGATAGTCGCGTCGGATCTCGGCCAACAGCTGGTCCAGTGCATCGACATCGTTGTGGGGAAACGGACGCCGCCGCGCTCCGGACAGGATCGCCCCCTGGATGATGCTGTTGTGCGCCAAGGCGTCGTGCAGAATCAGGTCCCCCGGCCCCAGCAGATGGCCAATCGTCGTCTCGTTGGTCGCGTGCCCACCCACCAGACAGATGGCGTCTTCCGTACCGATGAAGCTGGCCAGGCCCTGTTCCAGCTGCCGATGCACCGGCTTCTCGCCCGAAACCAGGCGGCTGGCCGACACGCTCGTGCCATAGCGATCGATCGCATCTTTGGCCGCTGCCACCACCACGGGGTCCCCTGACATGCCGAGGTAGTTGTAGGTGGCGAAACTGATGTACTGCCGGCCACCGATCCACGTGCGATCGTTGGTGACCGACTCGTGCACGCTGAAGAACGGATTAGACAGCCCGGTGGCAGACAACATGGCCTGCGTCTGCTTGAGCCGCACGTACTCGGGCATCTGGCCGAAATCGTAGTATTCCCGGGGAATTTCGCCTTCCGCCTGCGTCGCCGGGTGCTGGCGACGCCGCCCGTCGACCCGCGGCTCGGTGCCAATGTACTTTTCGATGGCGAGTGCGGTTTCGCGGCACGTTTCGATCTGCTGCAGCACCTCCTCCGGGAATCGCCCGCCGAAGGTTTCTTCCAGCGAGTTGGCGATCTGCATGCGTTCGAGCGAATCGAGCCCGAGATCGACGACGATGTTGGTGTCGAGCGTCAGGTTGGCCGCCCGTTCGCGGGCGATGGCCCGGACATGGTCCAGCACCTCGCGGGCGATGCGTTCGTTGGGTGCGGGCAGCGCGGCATCCGCGTCCCCGCCCTGCGCGGCGACTTTGCCGCCGACCCCCTTGCCCGTACCCAGCTGGTTCTCCCAGCCGAACCACTGGGCCACCACCTGCAACTCGCCACGCAGAAACTCATCGCGGCAGGCGCTGCGCTGGATCTTGCCGCTGGAGGTCTTGGGAATCGAGCCGAATCGCACCAGCACGATCCCATCTGGCGGCAGTTCATGTTCCGCAGTCACACTGCGCCGGACTTTCTCAATGACGTCCGACCAGTCTTTGTGGCGGCGCCGTTCAGTCTCGGCCACAATGATCAGCCGCTCGTGGTTGCCCGTGTCGACGGCAAACGCGCCCACCGCACCCGCCTGCAGACGGTTGTCCGCCTGCTCCACCGTCCGTTCGATATCCTGGGGATAGCGATTCACGCCGCGTACGATGATCAGGTCTTTCAGGCGGCCTGTAACGAACAACTCGCCGTTGCCCAAAAACCCCAAGTCGCCCGTCCGCAGGTAATACCGGTCTTCCTGGGCGTCTTTCCTCTTGTTGTTGTTCTTGTTCTTGTTCTTGTTGGCGTCCGCCAGCCGCCCGCGGAAGACCTCTTCAGTCACATCCTGCTTGTGCCAGTACCCCAACCCCACACTGGGACTGCGAATCCAGATTTCACCCACCTGGTGCTCGGGCAGCTGGACACAGGTTTCCGGCTCAACAATCAACACTTCTTCGTCCGGAAACACGCGTCCACACCCCACCAACAGACGCTCATTCTCGTGGCCGGCCGGCACGGGAATGACCCGATGTTCATCCAGCGCCTTGCCGTCGAAGTGCCCCACCGTGGGCGCCTTCTGCATGTAGGCGCCCGTGACGATGAGCGTCGTTTCGGCCATCCCGTAGCACGGAAAGAACGCCTCTTCACGAAACCCGACAGAGGCGAACCGCTGGCAGAAGTCGGCGAGCGTAGCCGGGCGAATCGGCTCGGCACCGTTGAACGCCACCTGCCAGCTGCGCAGATCGAGCCCCTCCATCTCTTCATCCGTGATCTTCTGCGTGCACAGATCGTAAGCGAAGTTGGGACCCCCACTGACGGTGGCACGGTACTTGGTGATCGCTCGCAGCCAGCGCACCGGTTTCTGGAGAAACGCCATCGGTGACATCAACACGTTCGGACGGCCGAAATACAGCGGCTTGAGTACGCCCCCTACCAGACCCATGTCGTGATAGGTGGGCAGCCAGGTGATGCCCAGCCCGGTCTGGGTCGTTTCAAACGAGTACACGATCGCCATCACGTTGTACATGATGTTGCCGTGTGAGAGCATGACGCCTTTGGGCGCCCCAGTCGAACCCGACGTGTACTGGAGCACGGCCAGCTGATCGGGTCGCAGGGCCGGCATGGCGTCCGGATCGCCCGGATCGCCGACCAGTTCGTCGACCGCCAGCCAATCGAGCGTCTGCAAGGTGGGCGTTTCGTCCAACATGCCCACGGTGCGATCCCGCACGTCGGCCACGGTCAGCGCAACGCTCGCCTCCGCGTCGTCCGAGATGGCCTGCAGCCGCTGCACGTTGCGGTTTCGCCGCGGCGTGAACGCCGGCACTGCCACCACTCCCGCGTACAAACAGCCGTAGAACGCCTTCACAAACTCAAGCCCCGGCGGGAACATCAACAGCGCTCGATGGCCCGCCAAGCCGCGACGCAGCATCTCACCGGCGATCCGGCGCGACGCACGCTGCAGCTCCGCGTAGGTGATGCGTTCTTCTCCACCGTCTCCATCGCTGAAATAGAACGCCACTTGCGTCGGGCGATGGTGGGCCCAGTGGTCCAGGACATCCACAATATTGGTGCACGGCGGGGGACTATAGGGGGCAAAGAAACGATCCAGGTTCACCGCAGTACTCGCTCCAGCATCAAGGCGTCGACATTCTCTCTCTGTCTCGGGTCTCGGGCCGTCCTCCGTGGGGGCAATTGCACCCCCGCTGGCCCGCCAACGGCGTCGATGTGCGGGAGCGCGCGCTGCCCATCACGACTCCTCACAACGAGACAGGCAGCGCGTTGTGCGCGCGCTGCCACACCGTCCTAACACGCAGCATCGGGTCCATGAAACTACGACTGTAGTCTTTTGAGGCGGTTTCGGAACACTCCGCCCTCACATTCTTCTCAATTGATACTCCTTTGCCCCGCCAGCACAACACCCCCCCCCAGACGAAGAGTTCGCACCATGCCAGCTTGAGATCGGGCGGGCGGACCGCCACCCAGGCTCACCGTCGCGATGCGCACACCCTTTGGGACCGTGTGCGGGCAGAGTGCGTGCGCGCTCGGCGGTGCCGACAGTGCCCGCCTGGAAAGGAAAAGAGCAGGGGGGGGCAGAACCTGGCCGTGATGGGCCAGCGGCCGTCTGCCCGCAGCCTGGCACGCGAGGCAGGGTGGGCCAACGGAAGCGGAAGTGCATGGGAATCGAACCCACCAGCCGCCTGACAATGCGGGCGGCTCAACGGTTTTGAAGACCGCGGCCGGCACCAGCCATGCACGCACTTCCGAATGAACGGCACCCGTCAGCGATTGGGTCAGGCCCAATCCAAACCGGTTTCCTTCCGCACCCGCTCCTCGAAGTTACCCAACAAACCACCGATCACATCCCAGCCGTCGCGCAGTCGCACCTCGACGTCGCCATGCTGGTTCACGCGAACAACCGTATCGTCTCGAACTCCCGCACCGGGCAGATCTTTGACGTGCAATTCGTCGTCTTTCACAATCCGGGCAAGTGATCGGCCTGTCATCTCGATGAATTTCATGGGCGCTGTATCACACACCTCCCACCTCATGTGTCTGGGGCCGTCGCGTGCCGAACCCTGTCAGTGGCTCGCGCCGTGCGAGGCACACTGCGCAGGTTCCATCCTAGCATAACCCACTGCGAGAATATACAAGCGCGCAAGGGCGCTGCATCGGCAGGTACGGTGGTTCCGGGCGGGGACGCGCACAGGGCGTCGGGCCTGTGGGTGTGGGAGTGACGCGGGGGTGGCTGGCGGGAAGCCGCCGGGCGGCCGCGTCAAGCGCCAGGCTGAGACCGGGCGCTGAGCGCCGCGTAGACCGCTTCGGACAGCTGCAGCAGTTGGTGGACGTCGAGCTGTTCAGCCCGCGCTTCGGCGCCGAGCGCCATGTCGGCCAGGATGGCGTCGATGGCGCTCTTGCTCAGATCGCGTTTCAGAGCGCTGATCAGTCCGCTGCGCAGGAACTTGCGGCGGTGCAGGAAGACGCTGCGCACGAAGGTGTGAAAAAACTCCGGCCGGGCAATCTGTGCACGCTTCGCAGGCTGGGGAACGATACGGATGATGGCGGAATGCACTTTCGGCCGCGGCCAGAACACGGCCGGGGGCAGGATGCGTACCACCTCCGCGTCGCACTGGCTCTGAATCCACACGCTCAGCGCGCTGTAGTCCTTCGTGCTCGGTCGCGCCGTAATGCGGTCGGCCAGCTCTTTCTGGATCGTGACCGCCATGAGATGGGGTGTGATGTCGGTCGACAGCAGGTTGGAGATGATGGGCGTCGCGACGTTGTAGGGGAGGTTGGCCACCAGCTTGAGTCGCCGGGACGGATCGCCGGCCAGGGCCGCGGCCACCGGGGCGAGCACCGCCGGTTCGAGCCGGTTCTTGTTCCGCAGTGCATCGCCGCGCAGCAGCGTCACATTGTCGTAATCGACCAGTTCCTCCTGAGCCAGCTGGTGCAGTTCCGCGCTGATCTCGATGCTCACTACGGCGGCCGCCCGCTGGGCGAGCTGGGCCGTCAGCGAGCCGGTCCCGGTGCCCACTTCCAGCACGACATCGCGGCGTTCCAGTTCGGCCGCGTCGACGAGCACCTGCACGAGGTTCAGATCGATCAGGAAATTCTGGCCGTGCCGCGTGTCGGGCCGAATGCCCGCATCGCGAAACCGCTGCAGCAGGAAGGAGACTGTCTGGCGATGCGTCTGGCGATGCGTCATCTCAGAGAAACTCCCAGCGTGTCTCGCCACCGCGCAACTGCTGTTCCACGTACTTGGCCAGGACGTCGGTCTCGAGGTTCACCGGATCCCCGACCTGCAGCGGGCCGAGCGTCGTCACCTTGAGCGTATGAGGAATCAGCGCCACACTGAACCGCTCCGGCTCCACGTCGACGAGCGTCAGGCTCACCCCGTCCACCGCAATGGACCCCTTACTGGCCATCTGACGTGACAAGCCGGCCGGCACGCGAAACCAGAACGTCGACCAGTCCTGGTCGTCGATGCGCTGGTCGAGGTGCCCCACACCGTCAATGTGCCCGGTCACGAAGTGGCCCCCCAGGCGGTCTCCCACGCGGAGCGACCGTTCGAGATTCACACAGCTGCCGGCGGTGAGTCGGCCGAGGTTCGTGCGGCTGAGCGTCTCCGCGCCGGCGTCAAACCCAAACGTGTCCCCCTGCACATCGACCACCGTCAGGCAGCAGCCATTGACCGCGATGCTGGCACCGACCTGCAGTTCCGCAGCAAACGATGGCTCGCGAATCACCAGCCGGACCCCTGGTGGCTCCGGGATCAGCCGGTCGACCACTGCCAGCCGCTCCACCAGACCCGTAAACATCTGCGCACCTCCCACACCTTACGGACAGATCACCACCGGCGTTGCCGCAGCAGCGCCCGGAATCGGGCCCCAACTCTTCAACTCCCCAATTCTCAGACTCCCCACCTGCTTGCGTACCGCGCCGCTGGGGCGAGTGTAAAGGTCCGTCGGTCCGAGAGCAACCGATGTGCGGCGGTTCCGCCAGCACGTCTGCCGCCTAGGCACGCACCGCCGAATCAGGCAAAATAAGGCCCATTCAGGTGAAATGTCCCCTGCTTTGCATTCCGGAATCCAGGAACTCAATGATGAGCATTATCTCTTCTGTGCATGGCCGCCAGGTCCTCGACAGCCGCGGCAACCCGACCGTGGAAGTGGATGTCACCCTTACGGATGGCTCGTTCGGGCGGGCCGCCGTGCCGAGCGGTGCGAGCACAGGTGTCCACGAAGCGTGGGAGCTGCGCGATGGCGACAAGTCGGTCTACGTGGGCAAAGGCGTACTGCAGGCGGTCGAGAACGTGAACACCAAGATCGCCAATTGCCTGATCGGCATGGACGCGCTCGACCAGGCCAGCGTCGACCAGGCGATGATCGAGCTCGATGACACGCCCAACAAGAAGGAACTCGGCGCCAATGCGATCCTGGGTGCGTCGATGGCTGTGGCCAAGGCGGCGGCCCAGTACACCGATCAGCCGCTCTATCGGTACCTGGGGGGCGTCGGCGCCACGCTGCTGCCGGCCCCGATGATGAACATTGTCAACGGTGGCCAGCACGCGGACAATTCGGTCGACGTGCAGGAATTCATGGTGATGCCGCTCGGCTTCGACAGCTTCAGCGACGCGCTGCGCTGCGGAGTCGAGGTGTTCCACAGTCTCAAGAAAGTGCTGCAGGCCAAGAAGCTCAACACGGCCGTCGGCGATGAAGGGGGCTTCGCGCCCGACCTGGGCAGCAACGCCGAAGCGCTGGAGCTGATCATGGAAGCGATCGGCAAGGCGGGGTATGAAGCGGGCAAGCAGGCGTTCATCGCCCTGGATGTGGCCGCCACGGAGCTCTACGATGCAAAGAAGAAGGCCTATACCATCGACGGCAAGGCCATCGA
>DAISIS010000100.1:0-13567 GCA_036821925.1 Pirellulaceae bacterium | reverse complement strand
CGAGGTCTGGCCCGTCACGGCGTCTGCCATGATGAACCCATCGCTGCGGGTCTCCACCGTCGTCTGGTCGAAGAGCTGCTGCGGCTCCAACTGCTGACCGATGGCCACCAGGACCTGGTCGGCCGGGATGACGAACGCCTCGCCCCCTTCCTCCGGCCGGCGGCGCCCCGACCGGTCGAACTGGCCCAGCTTCATCGGCTTGCAGCGGACGCCGGCCACTGCGCCCCCTTCCGCGACGATCGCCTCCGGGGCTGTGAGCAGTTGGAGTTTGACACCTTCGTGCAGCGCTTCCTCAATCTCCTCCTTGTAGGCAGGCATGACTTCGCGGCTGCGGCGATAGACGACGGTGACTTCCTGGGCTCCGAGCCGCACGGCGGTCCGCGCGGCGTCGATCGCCGAGTTGCCGCCGCCGATCACCACCACGCGCTGGCCCACCTTCACCGAACCGCGCAGATTGTAGATCCGCAGGAAATTCAGGGCGTCGGTGATCCCGTCGGCCTGATCGCCGGGGATGCCCAGGTCGAGTCCGATGGGAGCGCCGACGCCGAGGAACACGGCTTCGCACCCCTCGGCCCGCAGCGACTTCAGGGAGAAGTCGCGTCCCAGTCGCATGTCGGTCAGGATTTCGACCCCCATGTTCTCCACCATGCGGACTTCGCGGGCCACAATCTCGCGGGGCAGGCGATAGGCGGGGATGGCCTGGACCAGCATGCCGCCGGGACGCGGTTCGGCTTCGTAAACCTTCGGCTGGTATCCCAGCCGGGCGAGGAAATAGGCGCACGACAGGCCGGCCGGCCCGGCGCCGATGATGGCGATCTTGCGCCGCGCGTTGTCCGGGTTCTCACGCACCTCCGGCAACTGGATCGTAACTTCCTGGTCGACCATGAAGCGTTTCACGCCGCGGATCGAGACCGGTTCGTCCAGCGTGGCGCGGCGGCACTTGTCTTCGCAGGTGTGGAAACAGACGCGCGAACAGATGGCCGGGAACGGATTCCGCTCCCGGTGCAGCCGCAACGCTTCGGCACAGCGATTTTCCGCCACCAGTGAGATATAGCCCGGGATGTCCACGTTCGCCGGACAGGCGCTCGAGCAGGGGGCATACACCAGATCCGGGCACACGCCGGCGCGGCAGTGCCGATCCCGGATGTGCTCGACATACTCGTGCCCGAAATGGCGGATCGTCGACAGCACGGGGTTGGGGGCCGTCTGGCCCAGACCGCACAGCGAGGACTCCTTGATCCATTCCCCCAACTGGATGAGACGTTCGACGTCGGCCTCTTCCCCCTTGCCGGCACAGATGCGTTCCAGGATCTCCAGCATCCGCTTGGTGCCGACGCGGCAGGGCACGCATTTGCCGCACGACTCTTCCTGGACAAACTCCAGGAAGAACCGCGCCACATCCACCATGCAGCTGTCCTCGTCCATTACGATCAGGCCGCCGGAGCCCATGATCGCGCCGAGTTCGGAGAGCGATTCGTAGTCCAGCGGGACCGCCAGATGCTGCTTGGGAATGCAGCCACCCGACGGGCCGCCCATCTGGGCGGCCTTGAAATCCTTGCCGGCCGGAATCCCGCCGCCGATGTCGTAGATCAGATCGCCCAGCGGCATGCCGATGGGCACTTCGACCAAGCCGGAGTTCTTGATCGCGCCGGCCAGCGCGAAGACCTTCGTGCCGCGACTCTTGTGGCTCCCGTGCTGCGCGTACTCCGCGCCACCCCGCAGCAGAATGCGGGGGACGTTGGCATACGTTTCCACGTTGTTGAGCAGCGTCGGCTGGCCCCACAAACCGCGCTGGGCCGGGAAGGGCGGACGCGGGCGGGGCTCGCCCCGATTGCCTTCGATCGACGTGAGCAGCGCCGTCTCCTCGCCGCACACAAACGCACCGGAACCCATCCGCAGCTCCAGGTCGAACGCGAACCCGGTCCCCAGGATGTTGGCACCGAGCAGCCCCCTCTGGCGCGCCTGGGCCAGCGCCACCTTCAGCCGCTCCACCGCCAGCGGATACTCGGCCCGCACGTAGATGAACCCCTGGCCGGCCCCGATCGTCGCCGCGGCGATGGCCATCCCTTCAATCACCGCGTGCGGATCACCCTCGAGCACGCTGCGATCCATGAACGCCCCCGGATCGCCTTCGTCCGCATTGCAGACCACGTACTTCGCGTCCCCCGCCGCCTTGCGCGTGAAATCCCATTTGCGCCACGTCGGAAATCCGGCGCCACCACGACCACGCAGCCCCGATACGCGCAGTTCGTTCAGGACCGCATCGGGATTCCGGTCACGCAACACCTGGGCCAACGCCTGGTAGCCGTCCTCGCCAATGTAGTCGTCGATCTGCTGCGGATCGATGCGGCCACAGCGCTCCAGCACAACCTTCGTCTGACGCCGGAAGAAGTCCATCTCCGCCAACCGCGACACGTGGCGACCGTCCGGGCGACGGTGCGTCAGACGATCGACCACCACCCCCTTGCCCAGATGCTCCCGCACAATCTCCGCGCAGTCCTGCCAGCGCACGTGCTCGTAAAACACGTCCCCGACGACCAACACCGGGCCGCCGGAACACGGACCCAGACACCCCACCTCGCAGATCTGCGCCCGGTGAGCCAGCCCCTGCTCCGCAATCTGCTCGGCCAACGCCTCCTGCACCCGCCGCGCCCCGGAGGCAATGCAGCTGGCCCCCACGCAGATCCGGATGGGAGTGATGCCGGCCGCCTGACGCCGCTCCCGCTCCGCCCGCACCGCATCTCGGACTTCTGTCAACTGCTGTTGGTTGGCGAGCATCACGCTCATACCTCCTCCCGCATCGGCTCTTGCTGCGCAGCGTCCCGCTCGGTCGCACCGCCGCCGCGATACTTGTCCAGAATCCCCATGAGTTGCCCGGGACGCACACGCTCGTGCACGTCGTCGTCCACCATAATCACCGGCGCCAGACCACACGCGCCAAAACACCGGCCGACGTCCAGCGAGAACATCTGGTCCGGCGTCGTTTCACCGACTTCGACCCGCAACGCCGTGCGCAGCGCCGCCAGCACGTTCTTGCCCCCCCGCACGTAACAGGCAGTCCCCAGACACACACGAATCAAATGCCGCCCACGCGGAACCGTCGTGAAGAATGAATAGAAACCGACTACCCCCGCCACCTCACTGTAGGATTTGCCCAACGCCGTGCTGATCCGCCGCAGCGCCGCGTCCGGCAGATAACCGAAAATGGCCTGCGCCATCTGCAGCACAGGGATCAGCGCGCCCGGTACCTCCTGATACTGCGCCAGAATGTCGTCCAGTTGGGCGTAACGCTGCTCGTCAGTCACTTCCTGGCACGCGGCACAGCTCACACTCTCGGCAGCCATCGCATCGCCTCACTTTGTGAAAAAATACACGGGAAGTTGTCCGCTAATAACCGAGCGTTTCAATCGTGATTCAATCCACACACACATCCCTGGCGGCAGATTCAGAGAGGCAGGGCACTGGTGGGAGGCATTCAGGCGTGCCCTGAAAGATGCACGACACCACCACTAACAGCCAACCCGTAAAGCGCACCACTTTCGCGTCGGCGACGTCGTGGCTTCCAGCTGATCTTACCTCCACCGTACTGTTTGGCGCGGCATTGTCAAGCATACGGGGGCGGAAACGGACCGCCCCCCCTGGAGTCTGCGGGTAACCGATACACGTCAGTCAGCAATGCCGTGTGTAGCGGTAATTTCCGCACTTCCCGCTGCAGAAAGTGCGTCGTCCGACCACCTCCTCACGGCGTCTCCCCGGCCGGCTGCTCGCCCGCTTCCGGCGCCTCGTCAGCCGCCGCTGGTCCGGCGTCTTGCGGCGCGCCGTCCGCCACCGGTTCGGGCGTACTGCCTGACTCGGCCGGCGCTGCGGACTCCGCCGGCGCTGCGGACTCGGGCTCAACTCCGGACTCGGGCTCAACTCCGGACTCGGGCGGCGTCTCTGGCGCGGCCGGCGCTGGGGCGTCAAGCGGCGTTTCCGGGGCCGGCTTCTGTTCGGCAGCGGGGACCGGCTGGAGCGACTGGAGGAAGCGTCGGATATGGTCCACGTGCACCGCCATGATCCGTTCCGGTCCGGTGGCCTTGACGAAGTACAGACGCTCGCCGAGCGGGATGATCGCGCCGAGCATGCGGTAGCCGGGCCGTGGCGGCATTTTGGCGGGCCCACGCTGATCGGTGAACGTGCCTGTGTAGTCCACCCAGGTGATGGTCACGCCCTCGACCTCCAGTGTCTCCTGTGATTCTCTCTCCGGCGTGCCGCCGAACTGTCCTTTCCAGCGGTCCACGTTTTCTTCGATCGTGCCCCCTGCGGTGCTGACCGTCAGCCGGCCGCCCTCGCGGACTTCATGCCGCACCAGCAGGGTGAACTCGGCCAGAATCATCGTGCTCATCGGCTGGCGGCGCAGCCATTCGCTGGGTGCCGTCAGTTTGTGGCTTCCGATCACCACCTCGCGGGATCGTATGACGGCTCCTGGAAACCGAGGATCGCCCTCAGCCAAGTCGCCGCGCGGCGGCATGGTATCCATGGGGCGCGGCGGGGTAGCCGCACCCGACGAGTCGTTCGGGTCGCGGTAGCATCCAAAGCTGGTCAAACTGGTCACCACCAGCAGGGCGATCAATAGGGTCCTCGTCACGGTCACCTCCGTCATTATCTCGATGCTGGGCTTCTGGTGCGGGGCGGGCATTCAGACTGCCAGCCGGATGCGTCACACGTGCACACGTGAGAGGCTGCCACCCTGCCTCACTCCGCTGCTGGGCAATCTTACCCCAGCGGTGTGAAATGTCCAGCGTCCGGGTGCCCCTCGCTCCCCACAGCGGACCGTTCGCACCCACAGGCGCCAGCTGGGCACCGCCCCGTCTGAGCCCCGTGGGGTGCTTGTGTGTTTGTCGCTGCTTCGCAGCGACCTGATCAGGCCGAGTTGGTTTCGCCGAAGCTGTTGCGCGCGGTGAGCACACGGTCAATCCAGCAGTCTTGGACCCAGACGTCCATTTCGCGGCACGGGGCCTGTGTCGCAACGCGCACTCGCGTGCCGTCCACCTCGAGAATCTCGCAGGGCACGGAGTCGCGTTGCCGGCGGGATGAGGCGATGAACGGAGCTACGTTCACCAGCACACGGTCACCCTTTTGGACGTTCATCTGGAATTCTCCGCAGAACGGAAGTGTCCGGATCCGCGTCCGGCATCTCACATGAATCTTAGGACGGAGCCGGGAAATCCCGCCAGTTGGCCCCCCCGAAATCGGAACTGCCCGCCCGTCCCGGCCGTCACATCTAACTCGATACTCACTAACGGCTAACAATTGGCTAACAGAGCGCAGTTAGAATCCCCCCGGAGTGGCCCGTTCTGGCGGACTGCTGGCGGTGCTCAAGGCGGACTGACTATGATGCGCGTGGCATGTCGACGTGAATCTGATACACCGAGTACCTGCATGGTGAAGCGTTCGATTCTGGTGGTTGAAGACGAAGAAGACATCCGGGAGCTGGTGAGTTACACGCTGCTCAAGGAAGGTTACCAGGTTGCGAGTGTGGCCTCGGGCGAGGAGGCGATCTCGGTCGTTCAGATCAAGCCACCCGATCTGATTGTGCTCGACCTGATGCTGCCCGGTGTGGACGGCCTGACGGTCTGTCAGCGTCTGCGGGCCGATCCGCAGACGGCGCACACGGCGATTGTGATGTTGACGGCGCGGGGCGAGGAGGTGGACATCGTCAGCGGACTGAACATGGGGGCTGACGATTACATCACCAAGCCGTTCAGCCGCAACGTGCTGCTGGCGCGCATTCGTGCCGTGCTCCGCAACACGGGACTGCGGCAGCGGGCCGCGGAGGAACCTGAAAACGCCGACGGTTCGCTGCATATCCACAACATCGTGATCCATCCGGGGCGCCACGCGGTGACGGTGGACGACGAGCCGGTGGAGTTGAGCGCGACGGAGTTCCGTCTGCTGCACTTCCTGGCGCGCAAGCCCGGCTGGGTGTATTCGCGTGAGCAGATCCTGGACGCGGTGCACGGGGACAACTATGCGGTGACCGCGCGGGCGGTGGACGTGCAGATCGTCGGTCTGCGTCGGCGGCTGGGCGCGGCGGGCAAGCACATCGAGACGGTCCGCGGTGTCGGCTACCGTCTCAAGGGATGAGCCATGGTCAGGAACCGGCTGTTTGGGCAGGTGTTTCTGGCGAATCTCGCCATCACGGTGATCCTGGCGCTGACGATCGGCGTCTTCGCAGCGTACCAGTCGCGGCAGTGGTACTTGCAGCAGAAGTCCAGCGAGCTGGAGGCCGCCGCGCGGCTGTGTGCCGCGCGTATCGAGCGGCACCGAAGTGGCTCGGACGACGAATGGACGCGGGCGGCCCAAGCGATCTGTAGCGCCTTGCGGGACCAGAAGGGGATGCGTTTCACGCTGATCCTCGCCACGGGCCAAGTGCTGGCCGACAGCGATGAGGATCCACGGTTCATGGACAACCACACGGACCGCGCCGAATTCCAGCAGGCGCTGGCCGAGGGGCTGGGCGAGGCCACGCGGCTGAGCACGACGCTGCGGCGCGACCTGATGTACCGCGCGGTGCCGCTGGGCGCGGAGGATCGCCCGGTGGCTGTAGCCCGGGCGGCCCTCCCGCTCGATACGCTGGCGGAGACGTTTCGCGAGCTGTATCGCGAAATCGCCGGGCTGGCACTGCTGGCCGTCGTGATCTCGGCGGCGGCCAGCTGGTACGTCGTGCGCCGCACCATTCGGCCGCTGGAGTCGCTGCGGACCGGCGCCGACCGGTATGCGAAAGGAGATCTGCAGCACCGCCTGCCCCTCACGGGGGCCGAGGAAATCCGTATGCTCGCACGCTCGATGAACACCATGGCCGAACAACTCAGCCAGCGGATCCAGACAATTGTGCGGCAGGAGAACGAGCACGACGCCGTCCTGTCGAGCATGGAGGAAGGGGTGCTCGCCCTGGACGCCACCGGCAAGATCATCAGTCTCAACGAAACCTGCGCCGGCATCCTCGGGCTCAACGCCGCGCAGGTGCACGGTCGCCTGGCGCACGAGGTGATCCGCAAGGCGGACCTGCTGCAGTTCATCGAGCAGGCGTTGAGCGGCGCAGGACCGGTGGAGCGGACGATGGAGACGGGGGGCAGCGAGAGCCGCGCGCTCCACGCCCGGGGCACGGCCCTGCACGACGCGCAGCACGGCAGGATCGGCGTGCTGATCGTCCTGCGCGACGTCACACGGCTCCGCCACCTCGAAAATGTGCGGCGCGACTTCGTCGCCAACGTCTCGCACGAACTCCGCACGCCGATCACGTCCATCAAGGGGTTCGTCGAGGCGCTGCTGCACGAGAATCTGCAGGATCGCGAGCAGTCGCTGCGTTTCCTGGGCATCGTCCTCAAGCAGGTCAATCGGCTGGACGCCATCATCGAGGACCTGTTGCTGCTGTCGCGCGTTGAGGGGGGGGGCGGCGAACAGCGGATACCGCTGGAACCGATCGGTCTGCGAGGGGTGTTGCAGGCGGCTGTCGAGATGTGCGAACGCATCGCCGCCGACAACAAGCAGATCGCCCTCCAACTGGACTGCCCCGACGACCTGATGATCCGAGCCAATGCGCCCTTGATCGAGCAGGCCGTGGTGAACCTGATCGACAACGCGATCAAGTACAGCCCGGCGGGGGCTGCGGTCCGGATTGCCGCCACGGTGGCGGGGGAGCAGGTGGTCATCCGCGTGCAGGACGCAGGGTGCGGCATCGCGCCGGTCCACCTGCCCCGTTTGTTCGAACGGTTCTACCGGGTCGACAAGGCGCGGAGCCGGGAGCTGGGTGGCACCGGCCTGGGGCTGGCGATCGTCAAGCACATCGTGAGCGCGCATCGGGGGGAGGTGCGGGTGGAGAGCACGGTCGGCCGCGGGAGCACCTTCGCCATCTGGCTTCCCTGCCTGCCGCCCGACAGCTCGATCTAACGCATTCCTAACCGGCGGCTCACCGTCGCCTGACACGCGCCTCCTAGAATCCTTGCGAAGCAGGGCTGAACTGTCTCGGCCTGGTCTGTTTCCTGTTACCTGCTGTCTGGGAGTCGTACCATGCGCACCACGGTCATCTGGCTGGTTTCCCTGTCGCTGGCGTCCCTTGTGGGCGTCCCCTTGTCTCGCGCCGAGGACGTGCAGGTCGATCCCGCGGTCGGCGCCTACCAGCCCGGCTCCGGCATCTCGGGGAACCTCAACAGCATCGGCTCCGATACGCTCAACAACCTGATGACGCTGTGGGCCGAAGGGTTTCGCAAGTACTATCCGAGCGTCAACATCCAGGTCGAGGGCAAGGGTTCGGCCACCGCTCCGCCCGCGTTGATCCAGGGGACCGCTCAGCTGGGGCCCATGTCGCGGGCCATGAAGAAGGAAGAGGAAGAGGCGTTTGAGAAGACGTTCGGGTACAAGCCCACGCGAATCAGCGTCGCACTGGACTGCCTGGCCGTCTACGTGCACAAAGACAATCCGCTGCCAGGACTGACGCTGGAGCAGATCGACGGCGTTTTCTCCACGACGCGCAAGAGTGGCGCGGCGGATGTGAAGACGTGGAGCGATTTGGGGGTGCCGGGCGAGCTGGGCGCCAGGCCCATCAGCCTCTACGGAAGGAACTCGGCCAGCGGCACCTACGCTTTCTTCAAGGAGCACGCGTTGTTCAAGGGCGATTTCAAGGACGAAGTCAAGGAGCAGCCGGGGTCGGCGGCGGTAGTGCAGGGTGTGGCCAAGGATCGCGCCGGAATCGGGTACTCCGGGATTGGCTATCGCACCTCGGAAGTCCGCCCGTTGCCGCTGGCCAAGAAGGCCGGGGGCGCGCTGGTCGCCCCGACCTTCGAACATGCCCTGGACGGCAAGTACCCGCTGGGGCGCGCGCTGTACCTGTACGTGAACAAGAAACCGAACGCGCCGCTGCCACCGCTGGTCGCGGAGTTCATCAAGTATGTGCTGTCGCAGGAGGGTCAGGAGGTCGTCATCAAGGACGGCTACGGTCCGCTCCCCGCGTCCGCGATCACGAAGCAACTGAAACTGGCGGAGTAAGCGGGCGGCGCCGCGCCGGTGCCTGAGCGATCCTGTGTGGTGCAGTCACGCTGCAATCAACAGACGGGGGGCTCCCCCAGAGTGCTCGATGCCACTCACTGCGCGAATAACGACGGCCAGAGCGAAGCGGCACGACCGTGTTGCGCGCTGGGTGATCACACTGGGCGGACTGGTCGTCATCGCCAGCGTGATTGCCATCCTCGTGTTGATTGTCAGCGTTGCGGTGCCCCTCTTCCGCTCGGCAGCGGTCCACGAACTTGCGCACGGCCCGCTGCCACCTGCGCTGCAGTCCGCAGACGTGCTGGCGATCGGGATCGATCTTCCGGCCGGCGACGCGGCCGGCGCGGTGCACCTGCTGGCGCGCGACGGGTCCATGTCGTTCCTCGCACTGGGCGACCGGTCGCTGCTGCTGCGCCGTGACATCGATCCTCCGGCGGGATCCACTGCCCGGCAGGTCCGCGCGGTCGAACGCCACAACGGGTGGCGCTACACGCTCACCTGGGACGACGGATCGTTGTCTCTGGTGGAAGTCACTTCGAACGCAGAGTTTGACGCTGCAGGGCGCCGCACGACCCGTTGGGACCTGCACACGCTGGCGGAATCAGCGGGGGAAGGGGATGGCGTGCCCGAGCTGGCATTGATGCGTCACGGCCCGGCGGGAACCATCGCCGTGCGATTGTTCGCGGGAGGTATGCTGGCCGTGTCGCGCGTCGTGGTCACAGAGAACCTGCTGGGCGACCAGGAGACGAGCGCGAGCACACAGACCATTGACGTGCGCGATCTCGACCGCATCACGGCCATGACTGCCGACAGTGCGGGACGCACTTTGTACATCGGAAACGACGCGGGGCGCCTTGCGCGGTGGGAATTCGACGAGGAAGGGGCCGTGCAGACGCGGGAAATCGTGCGGGCGTTCCCCGATCGGCGGACCGTCACCGCGCTGGCGATGGTGCTGGGCGACATCTCGCTGGCTGTGGGTGACGACCGTGGCGAGTTGACGACCTGGTTCACGGTGCGCGTGGGGGACAAACGGGCGCTGACCCGGATCCATACGCTGGCAGCCCACGCGAGCGTCGTCCGGGAAATCGTTCCGTCCACACGCAACAAGTCGGTGTGGAGTCTCAGCGCGCTGGGCACGCTGCACTGGGACCACATGACCAGCGAGCGGAATCTGCTGCAGTTGTCCGGCGCACAACCGCTGGCTCAGTTCGGCTGCGCGCCGCAGGGACACGCGCTGGTCGCCTTGGACGTCACAGGGCAGCTCACGGCGTGGGGCTGTCAAGCAGCTCACCCGGAGGCCAGCTGGCGGACGCTGTTCGGACGCGTTCATTACGAGGGCTACGACGAGCCGGCGTTCACGTGGCAGACCACGGGGGGGGACGACTTCGAGCCGAAGTACAGTCTGGTCCCTCTGCTCTTCGGCACGCTCAAAGGCACGTGCTACGCGATGTTCTTCGCCGTGCCGCTGGCGTTGTTCAGCGCGGCGTACACGGCGCATTTCACAACCCCTGCCTTCAAGCGAACGGTCAAGCCCGTGGTCGAGATCATGGCGGCCATACCGTCGGTCGTGATCGGGTTCCTGGTCGCGCTCTGGCTGGCACCGCTGCTGGAGCGGTGGATCATTGCCGTGTTCCTGTCGCTGCTGACGATGCCCGCGGTGTTCCTGGCATTCATGGGCTTCTGGCAGCTCCTGCGTCGCTGGGACGCGTGCCGGCGGGTCGAGAACGGCTATGAGTTCCTGGTGCTGGTGCCGGTGCTGCTGGTCGGTGCCGCCCTGGCGGCGGCCTGGGCGGGGTGGGTGGAATCGGCGGTCTTCGGCGGAAGCTTTTCCCAATGGCTCTACCAGGACCTGGGCGTGCGTGTGGATCAGCGCAACGCGCTGATTATTGCCTTCGGACTGGGCTTTGCCGTCATTCCGATCGTGTTCTCGATCGCCGAGGATGCGCTGTCGGCGGTGCCACACTCGCTGGCGGCCGCGTCGATGGCTGTGGGGGCCAGCCGCTGGCAGACGCTGTGGCGGATCATCCTGCCGTCGGCCAGCCCGGGCATCTTCGCTGGCGTCATGATCGGATTCGGACGGGCGGTGGGTGAGACGATGATCGTGCTCATGGCCACCGGCAACACGCCGTTGATCGACCTGAGCCCGTTCAATGGCATGCGCACGCTCTCGGCCAACATCGCGGTCGAGATGCCTGAGGCGCCCGTGGGCGGCACGCTCTACCGCGTGCTGTTCCTCTGCGCCGTCGTCCTGTTCATCCTGACGTTCGCACTCAACACGACCGCCGAAGTGGTCCGCCAGCGGCTGCGGAAGCGATTTGGACGGCTATGACTCCGATCCGACACGGAACACAATTCTGGCGACAGGGCGAGCCCTTGGTGTGGGCCACCGGCGGCACCCTGGCGTTTGTACTGTTGTCCACCGTGCTGTTGATCGGCGTCGTGCTGGTCCACGGACTCGGTGTCTTCTGGCCCTCAGCGGTGGCCGAGATCACCTTGGCCGACGGGACCAGGTTCCATGGCCAGCAGGTTCAGGCCGAGACCCATCCTGGCACCGGCGGCGTGTCCGTCCAGTTCAAGACAGCCAATCGCGAACTCGATCCCCAGCGGCTGGACTTCCGCTGGGTCGCGCAGGAGGCGCTGCACCGTCTGGACTATCCGGCGGACGTGCTGGTGGTCGAGCGTCTGGAGAACGGGAGTTTCTTCGGGTGTCTCGAGCGTGTTGACGCGGCCGGTGTGGATCTGCCGGCGGACGCGCCCGCGCTTGAGCAGTTGGCCGCCGCCCTGGCTGCCGTGCGATCCGAGCGGGCGGCACGCATCGAGCCGCTTGCGGCGCAGATCCAGAGCCTCAACCGGGAACTGCAGGGGGTGCAGGACACTCTCTTGCGGCTCCGCTACCGCCGGCAGCGGTCTGTTGAGCGGCCGGGGGCTGCGGCAGACGCGAGCGCGACATACGACGCGGCGATTGCGCGGGCATCGGCCCGCCAAGGGGAATTGCAGGCGCGCTCGGACGAACTCGGGGCCGAGCAGCGGGTTGTGGCCGCTGCCCTCCGGCAGGCCACCGCCGTCTTTCGCCTGCCGTCGGGCGACACCCACAGCGTGGCCGTGGCCGACATGGTGCGGGTGTGGCAGCCGAACGCGATGAGCGTGTGGGCCAAGTGCCGGCACTATGCGGCCAAAATCTGGGAACTGCTGTCGGACGAGCCGCGCGAATCGAACACGGAAGGGGGCCTGTTCCCGGCCATCTTCGGCACCGTCATGCTGGTGTTCCTCATGGCCATCACCTGTTTCCCGCTGGGGGTCGTGGCCGGCGTGTATCTGGGCGAGTATGCCCGGGAGGGCCCACTGGTCAAGACGGTCCGCATCGCCGTGAATAACCTGGCCGGCATCCCGTCGATTGTCTACGGCATCTTCGGTCTGGGGTTCTTCGTGTACGGCATCGGCCGGCTGCTGGACGAGTGGTTCTATCCGCACCTGGTGGAGGCCAACAAGATGGTCTTCGGCACGGGGGGGCTGCTGTGGGCGAGCCTGACGCTGGGACTGCTCACCGTGCCTGTGGTCATCGTGTCGACGGAGGAAGCGATTCGCACGATTCCCCAGGGCGTGCGGGCCAGTTCGCTCGCGCTCGGCGCCACGAAATTCCAGACGCTCATGCGCGTCCTGCTCCCCATGTCGTCACCCGGCATCATGACCGGGTTCATCCTGGCGATGGCGCGCGCGGCCGGCGAGGTGGCGCCGCTGATGATCACGGGCGTGGTGAAGCTTGCGCCGACGCTGCCGGTCGACGCGCAGTTCCCGTTCTTCCACCCCGACCGCAAGTTCATGCATCTGGGTTTTCACATTTTCGACATCGGTTTCCAGTCGCCCAATGTCGAGGCCTCCAAACCGATGGTGTTTGTCACGACCTTTCTGCTGGTGTTGATTGTGCTGGTCATGAGCAGCATGGCGATCTATCTGCGTAACAGTATGCGCCGGCGTTTCCAGTCCCGCGATATCTGAGGGTCCGGTTCCGCAACTTCGCGCCGCGCGCGTGCCGCACAAGCCGAGTCCGACGAGAATGCCTTGGGTGATTGCTGACGAGAAGACGACACACGTGAGTCCATCACACGCCGAGCAGGCCGCCGCGGCACCCGCCGCCAGAGCCGAGTTGGCCGCACCGATCGTGCGGGTGCACGATCTGCGACTGTTCTACGGCTTGACCGAAGCGCTCCACGGGATCGTGATGGATTTCCCCCGCCACCAGGTTACGGCGCTCATCGGCCCCTCGGGCTGCGGCAAGTCGACGCTGCTGCGCTGCCTGAACCGCATGAACGATCTGATTGACGACGTCCGCACGACCGGTCAGATCCTGATGGACGGCCAGGACATTACGGACCCGGCGCTGGATGTCATCGAACTGCGGCGCCGCGTCGGCATGGTGTTCCAGCGGCCGACACCGTTCCCCAAGTCAATCTACGAGAACGTCGCCTATGGCCTGCGGATCGCCGGGGTCCGCGACCGCGCGACGCTCGATGAAGTCGTGGAGTCGAGCCTGCAGCGTGCG